>JAJEAV010000050.1 GCA_022822625.1 Gammaproteobacteria bacterium
TTCACAAATAGGCACTAACATATTTCGGCATGCACGTCTCCATCACCAGCACCACCATCCGCGGCAAGTCCTATCACTACAAGCTGCTTCGCGAAACCTACGTCGACCCGCAAGGCAAGGTCCAGAAGCGCACACTGGCCAGCCTCAACGCACTCGATGACCGGGCCATCGAACTGCTCAGGGGACATCTTGCCGGACAGACCTTCGTGACCGCCGATCAGGCATTCCGGATCGACAGCAGCCGGATTCACGGGCCGGTGCTTGCGGTCCTGCGTGCCTTCGAGCATCTCGGAATCCCCCGGCTGATCAGCTCGACAGCCAGCCGACAGAGGGACCTGGTGTGCGCGATGATTGCCGCCCGCATCATTCAGCCACATGCCAAGCTGGCCACCACACGCTGGTGGAACACCACCACCCTGGCCGAACACTATGCGGTGGCGGATGCCGAAGTCGAAGAGCTGTACGAGGCCATGGACTGGCTGTTCCGGCGTCAGCACCGGATTCAGGGTAAGCTGGCGAAGCGCCTGCTGGCGGATGCGGACCTGGTGCTGTATGACCTGACCTCGACCTGGTTCGAGGGAGCGACCTGCGACCTGGCCCGGTTCGGATACAGCCGTGACCGCAAGAGAGGAAGGCAGCAGCTGAACCTCGGCCTGCTGTGCGACCGTCTGGGGCGGCCGGTGTCGGTCTCGGTGCATCCGGGCAATGTTTCCGATGCGAAGACCCTGATGGACGAGGTACGACGCCTGAAGCAGCAGTTCTCGCTCGAGAGGGTAGTGCTGGTCGGCGACCGTGGGATGATGGTCCAGGCACATATCGATGCGTTACGCAGACACCACCACTTCGACTGGATTACCGCGATCAGGAGCGGCACCATCCGCAAGCTGCAGCGGGGCGGATTCATCGATCCCGATGACCGGGCCAGTCTGGTGGAGATGACCCATCCCGATTTCCCTGGCGAACGGCTGCTGGTGTGCCGCAATGCGGCACTGGCCCGGCGACGGGCCCACCGGCGGGAGGAACTGCTTCAGGCGACCGAGAGCGCGCTCGGGGAGATCCGCGATGCGGTAGGGCGCAACACTCTTCAGGGAGCCGACAGGATCGGCATCCGGGTCGGGGAGCGGATCAGCCGGCACCGCATGAAGAAACACTTCACGTGCGAGATTACCGATCGGTCGTTCACGTTCCGGCGCAACCGGCAATCGATCCTCGCCGAGCAGGCTCTTGACGGCCTTTACGTGATTCGCACCTCACTCTCGAAACGACAGGCGAGTGCCGCCGACTGCGTTCGCGGATACAAGTCCCTGTGTGCCGTGGAACGGGCCTTTCGGACACTCAAGACCACCCATCTCCAGGTCCATCCGATCCATCACCGGCTGACCGACCGGGTCATCGCCCACCTGTTCCTGTGCATGCTCGCCTATCATGTCGAGTGGCACATGCGGGAAGCCTGGCGCCCGATCACCTTCGCCGATACCGAACTTCGGGACGAGGCTCCCGGAGGTGACCCGGTGGCCCCGGCAAGGCGCTCCGCATCGGCGGAGCGCAAGGCCCATACGGGATTGCTGGAAGATGGCACCGCCGCCCACAGTTTCGATACACTGATGCAGTACCTCGCAACGATCACCCGGAACCGATGCCGGGTCGAGGGCACCGGAGTCACCTTCGACACCACCACGCAACCCGATTCGCTGCAGGACACCGCCCTGTCCCTGCTCGATGACATCAGGAAACTGGCCAGGAAATCCGAATAGGCACTAAACTACAAAAAAAGATACGCCGATAATTGCTCTATACGCTTGATTTGCATAGATATACTGACCTGAACATGCTCAGAACTTCAGGTTAAACTTAGGTTGGGTTACGTACTGTTTCCACTCCCGGGCACAAATCGGCATAGATATTCTTTACGCCGAATAAATTCACCATATCCGGGCGCAGTTCAAGAGCGGAATTCTCCTGCCGACTATTCTGCTGGCAATAGATGCTCGAAGCACCGGTTTGTCAGCGTTCTGAGAAACGCTACCAGCACATCAATGCGTCGATTGTCCGATGCCGGTCAGTGTCGGCCCCGGACATGTGCCCCCAGATCAGGCAGGCCAGCTCGCGGAAAAACTACCATGTGCTGCAGGTCCAGGCGAATCCTGATCTCTCCCCCGGGTTGGTGGGCATGATGGCTCGGCACTTGGCACATGACCCGGGATCCATCATTCAGCACAAGAGTGTAGAGATGGTCGGCGCCACGAAATGCACTGGACTCGACCCGGGCCGTGATGTGGCCCCGGGGATCATAGTGAATATCATCCGGCCTGAGCAAAAGATCCACCTCGGTGCCGTTGGGATAGGACACGGACATTTCCCCGGCAAGCACCCCGAAGGTGGTATCCAACTGGTTTTCATCCAGCACCCTGGCCTGTATGAAGACTCCACGCCCGATAAATTCGGCGATGAATCGATTCGCTGGCCAATGGTACAGGTTGTAACCGAAGTCCCACTGGTGTAGCCGACCGCTGTTGATTACGCCCACCAAGTCGGAAAACGCAAACGCTTCCAGCTGGTCATGGGTGACCAAGAGAGCGGTGACACCATCCTGACGCAATACCTCGCGGATCTCACGGGCCAGCTGTTCCCTGAGTTCCAGATCCTGACCACTGAACGGCTCATCCAGAAGCAGTAGATCTGGGCCTGGTGCGATGGCGCGGATCAATGCCACCCGCTGTTGCTGGCCGCCCGACAACTCATGCGGATACATGTCCGCATACCGTTCCAGACCGACCAGTTCCAACAGTTTGAACACACGCCGGCGGATTGCGTCTTGACCCCTCTGCCGGATACCGAAGCCCACGTTACCGAAGACGGTAAGATGGGGAAACAAAGCCAGGTCCTGAAATACCATGCCGATTCTGCGGCGCTCCGGCGCCAGATGTTGGCCGGCTCCAGAGACAGTCTGGCCGCGGATCTGGATCCGACCCTGGGAAGGCTGTTCAAAGCCGGCTATGGTACGAAGAAGGGTAGTTTTTCCACAGCCACTGGGACCAAGCAAGCTGCCTATTTCTCCGTCTTCCAGGGAAAAACTCACGTTGTCGACAACCCGGAACCCTCCGAGCTCAACGCTGACACCACTGATTTCCAGATGATTCTGGGATTTCGTATTCATATGGGTCGGGTACCGGCCCGTGATCTGCTGATGGCCCCACTCAGCAGAATCACGGGGATGATGCCCACGGCAACGATGGCGAGCGCGGCGGTCGAGGAATCGGCCAGGCGTTCGTCTGATGCAAGTTCGTAGGCTCGCACCGCCAGGGTATTGAAGTCGAATGGGCGGAGAATCAGCGTTGCAGGCAACTCCTTCATCACATCCACGAATACGATTACGATAGCGGTCAGCAGGCTTCCCTTCAAAATCGGCAGGTGAATTTCACGCAGTACGGAAGCCCGGTTGCTACCCATGGATCGGGCAGCATCATCCATGGCAGGTTTGACTTTCTCAAGTCCTGCCTCAACGGTTTGCAGGGAAACCGCAAGGAAACGGACCGTGTAGGCGAAGAGCAGTACGAACACGGTGCCGCTGAACATCAGCCCCACACCCATATCGAAATATTCCCGGGTCCAACGATTCAGCGCGTTGTCCAGTGCACCGAACGGTATCAGTACGCCTACGGCGATCACGGTGCCCGGTATGGCATAGCCCATGGATGACAGTCGTGAGAAAAACCGCATGGCTCTTGAAGGGTGAATGCGGTTTCCGTAACCTAGAATCAGCGCGGCCACCCGCGCCACGACAGCAGCCCCCGCCGCCAGGGAGAAACTATGCCAGGCCAGGGTGACAAACCTGCGATCGATCATGGTCTCATAGGTTTCCAGGGCCCAGATGATCAGCTGTATGGTCGGTATGACAAAACCAAACAGAAATGGCAACAGGCAGGCGATGAAGGCGAGTGCTGCCCAGCCGCGGGAAAGCCTGATATCCGGCAACCGCTGGTAGCGGTTGGTGGTATGGTGAAAGTGTGCGCGGCGGCGGGACCAACGTTCCAGCAGAATCAGGGCGAACACGAAAATCAGCAGAAACGCCGAAAGCTGTGCTGCCGCAACGGCGTCGAACATGCCAAACCATGTGCGGTAGATGCCGGTGGTGAAGGTGCTGACACCGAAATACTGCACGGTGCCGAAATCCGCCAGGGTTTCCATGAGTGCCAGGGACAGCCCAGCCACGATCGCAGGCCGTGCCAACGGCACGGCGACTTTGGAAAAACTTTTCCAGGGACTACAGCCCAGGGTCCTGCTCACCTCCAGCACGCAGACCGACTGGCCGATGAATGCCGCCCTTGTAAGCAGATAGACGTAGGGGTACAGCACCAGTGAAAACATGACAATGGCGCCACCGATCGAGCGCACCTCGGGAAACCAGTACTCCCCGTACGATAGCCCGAACGAACCGCGAATCCATCCCTGAAATGGGCCACTCACATCCAGCATCCCTGTATACGTATAGGCAATGATGTATGCCGGCATTGCCAGTGGCAGTAGCAGTAGCCAGGTCAGAAGGTTCCGTCCCGGGAATCTGTACATGCTGGTGAGCCATGCTGTGGTGATGCCAATGCTCCCCGCGCCCAGGGTAACACCCACCATGAGCCACAACGAGTTCCTGACATACTCCGGCAGGACAGTGTCAACCAGATGTGGCCAGTTCTCGCTCGCCGGGGTAAAAAGGTAAACGCAGACAGCGCCAATGGGCATCAGTATGATCAGCGACGTCAACGCGCCGGCGATCGCCCAGCCACCGGGCAACCGCAACAGACCCAGAGCGTTTCCCCCGGCAGGTAATGCAACGCTACGCATTACGGGAGCGCCGAATCATTGGGGGATCCCCATTGCAGGTCGACGCGACAATGCCGTGCATCGGGCCGGCTTGTTATGGGCAATACCAAAATACGATCAAATGACTGGAGGCGGGTCGCGGATTATACCTGACACTTCGCGCAGCACTCAACGCCATCCGGCCCGATCCATCAGTTGCAGCGCCGCCTTGTTGTTTTGACCAAGCAGTGTCAGGTTGAGGGTATCGGCCCTGAACTCCCCTAGCTGGCGTAGTGTATCCGAAATGGGCGCCCCAGGCACAACCGGATACTCGTTGTTGACTTCGGCGTACCAGCTTTGCGATTCCGGCGTCACAAGAAATTCCAACAGGGCTTCTGCCGCATCCTTGTGACGGGCATAACGAACAATGCCGGCACCGCTGACATTGACGTGGGCTCCACGGCCGTCCTGATTCGGCCAAAACACTCCTATTTTTTCCGCAGTCGCACGATCCTTTTCCTTGTCGCTGTTGAGGAGGCGCCCGAAATAATAAGTATTGACCAGTGTAATATCGCATTGCCCGGCAGCCACCGCGTGCAGTTGGTCCGTATCACCTCCGCCAGGTTTGCGGGCAAAATTCGCCACCAGCCCCCGGGCCCATTCCTCCGTCCTCTCCTCACCCAGATGCTCGATCATGGAGGCAACCAGTGACTGGTTGTAGATATTGCTCGACGAGCGTATGCAAAGGCGGCCGCGCCATTTTCCGTCTGCCAGTGCTTCATAGGTGGATAGTTCCACCGGGTCAACCCGATCCCTGGCGTAGAAGATAACCCTGGCACGACGGGAAAGACCGAACCACTGGCTGTCCTCGTCCCGCAGATGAAGTGGAATGGTGTCATTCAGAACGGGGTTACTGATCGATTGCAGGATACCCGCGGACTTGGCGCGCTGCAGCCGACCGGCGTCCACTGTGATGAAGACATCCGCGGGTGTCGCCTCACCCTCGATTTCAATCCGCTTCAGAAGGCCGTCCGCCTTTCCGGTAACAAGCCGGAAGCCGATTCCCGTGTCCGCCTCGAATCTCTGCAAGAGTGGGAGTATAAGCGCCTCCTTTCGCGCGGAATAGATATTAACGACATCCTCTGCAGCCACCGGTGCAGAACCCGCAATCATCGATGCCAGCGCCAATGCCAGGCGGAAGTGTGAATTAATCGATTTCATAAATGGCTCGGTTGCTTTGATATTGATCGGTTGGCACCAGAGGTGGGGTCAATTGCCTGCGCCAGCGCCGGATAAAAATTCGGTGAAGAAACCCCACCCCTTCCCGGAAAGGCAAAAGATACAGGGTGTACAGTGAATGTGGATCGGCTACGGCCGGCCCCAGACCGTAGCGAAGTTCCTGGTTCGGCTCGGAATGACAGTAGGTGCCGAACAATCGGTCCCAGCAAGCCAGCACCACTCCGAAGTTTCGGTCATGATGCCGGGGATTCTCAGAATGGTGAATCTGGTGTTGCGCAGGTGATAGCAGAAAATTTTCCAGCCAGGACCAGTAGCGGATGGGCACCTCGCTGTGGCGCAAGTTGGCTCCCAGGGCATTGAACACAAACTTGAACGCGTTGGCACCGAGTACCATGACAAGACTGACCCGGTCGCCAAAACCATACACGAATATCCCGATGCACAATCCCTGCACAAGTGCACCGCGCAGGACAAACAGGATTCCCTCCACCGGGTGAGTGCGAAGCACCGTCAGCGGGTTCAATCGGGTTGCGCTGTGATGCACCTTGTGGAATGCCCACAGTAGCGGAACGGCGTGCATGAGGCGGTGGACGACGTAACGGGCTAGGTCGTCCACCACGAACAACACCAGGGTAAATCCTGCGGCAATGGCCCAGGCCGGCGCGTCGGGAAGCAGGCTTGCCCTGCCATCGAATAGGTCATGCAGCAGCGAAAAGCAGAATACGGCCACAGCCGCATGACCCAACAGCCGGGGCACGATGGATCCCATGAGGATTGTATTGATCAGGAATACCGCATAATCCGCGCGGGCACTGGCGGAACACCAGAGATCCCGCGCAAGCAGTTTCCTGCATGCACTGACGGGGCGTTCACGCCCGAGCAGGACCATCCAGATCAGCGCAATGAGGAATGCCGAACCCAGATACCCCCAGAACAGTCTTTTTCTGGGATCGAGGAACTGCCCCGCCCAATCGGCCAACAGGTTCTGGGCGGTCAGTTCAAACATGGTCAGGCATCAGGGATTGATCAGTCATTCTCTGTTGCGAGACTCTCCCCCAGGGATTCAATCAGGTTCTCGAGCTCTGCTGTGGCGTCATTCTTCCTGGCGCTCAGGCTGTATGCCTCAGCCAGCAGTTTCTGCAACTTGAGCATATGGACCATGTAGTTACCCATGTCCTGATTGCCACCGATCACATAATCTCCACTGGCGTCGATGCCGATCACCTGGCCGCCGCCAAGCAATACCGGGCCGTATCCGATGAGGCGATTCATCCTGACACCGACCTCACCCAGATCCTTGCCCCCCGCTTCCAGCGCCATGGCGAAGCCCTTCAATTCGCCCCAGTGTTTTCCGTAGGCCCTGAAAGCGTCATTGGCGTCGCCGCCGGACTCAACGATCGTTTGAAGTTTTTCCAGGTCCTTGTATACCGATCCCGCATACTTGAACGCCGCTTCTGCAATGACCTGTTCCCAGTTGGTCTTGATGGTGTCTGCATAACCAATCAATTGTGCGCGCTGGGCATCTGACAGAGCTTCGCCTTCAGCGGCGGTGATCAGTTTGCGGCCGTCCAGGAAAGCCCGGAAAATAGTATGCAGATAGTTGGTCCCACTCTTGTCCGCATCTGCGGCATAGTAGGCATGGGCATAGGTCATCTCCCGGTAGAGGTCCACCTTCCCGTCCTTGTTGTAATCCGCAACACCGATGTCCTTCTTCTTGGCAATTCCATAGGCCTGCTTCGCGTCGAGGCTCAGGGCATGTGCCGGTGCACCGAAATACCCGAATCCCTCGTCCCAGGAGTGCTCCTTGCCGGTGTAATGCTTGCCCTCGCTGTATGGCTTGTTGTTGGGCTTGTTGTTGGCCGCCAGTTTTTCATCCAGGTAGTTGTCCACGGCCTGGTTATAGAACACGGCGCCCATGGCAAATTTTGAGATCAACTGGGGGTAGTCGTATCCAGTCAGTGGATCAAACCCGCCCTTGGCTGTGGCCGCCTTGTCGATCATGAACTCAATGACCTCGGAACCGGTCATCTTGCGGGGCCAGCCATTGACAACGCCTTTATAGGTTTTTCCCTTCAAGTCCTTGCCCTTGGAAATCTGATCAACTTCAGTCTGAAGGACAACGAAGTCATCCTTGGATTTGGGATCCAGGATTGCACGACCCTCCTCCTTGCCGGCGTAGTACGCCATCATTTGCGACTTGATCTCAGCTGCATTGGAACCATCGCCCATTCCGGCAAGTTTCTTGAGGGAGTTGTGGAGAACCTGGCGTGCAGCCTGACCAGTATATGAGGTTGAATCCGACTTGTCACCGCCATATCCCTTGACGGTGACGGGGAAGGGTCCATAGGATTCAGCCAACGCAGGCCCACTGATCGCAAGGAGACCGGCGGCAGCAAGTACTAGACAATTCTTTAAAGTCATGAAATTTATTCCTGTCAATTGTTCGATGAATATAGAATGCCAATATGCGTAATGTAAATGATAATCATTATCATTACAATATTTTTTAACAATTTAATGGAAGTGCCTGGCTGGACATGGAGCACCAGGTCAGTCCGGAGGCATCTGCACTCCGCATAATCGCGAAATGGAAATTCCCAGCAGGATGGGGGCAACCCTGTTGCGAGCAAATAGATTGTCAACAACTGATATTTCCCATAGAATTGGGGGGTACGGTCATCTGCGAAAACCCCCTTGAATTTGCACCGACATACCCTGACTAGTTTCGCCATGCTTGCAATTGGTTTGGGCAGTGCATGGGCCCAGGACTCCTCGATATCGCTCGGAGAGATGCACAATTGCACAGAACTCAAGATTCCCGAATTTGACGAGACCATGACTCGCCAGGAAAGAGTGGCAATTCTGGATGCCCTGCTAAATGACGTACTGAGCCGAACAGGAGGATGCGAGACAATGACGACCCATTCTGTCAGTGTAGGGTCCGGGAGTGCCGACGAACAGTTACGAGGCACCTCACGAACAGATGCCCTGTCAACGGAAGAAACGGAGGGTGAAGCATCTGGGCAAACCCTGGTTGGGCTTGAATCGGGGCAAGCTGGGTCCGATCCTGACCTACAGGAAAACCTTGTTGTATCAGAACCGCAATCGGCCTATCAGGCAATAGCCCCAGATCCCGGAAAACTGCCGGAAGACATTCCACCTAGCGATTCCGATGATGTAATTGCCAAACAGCTTCGTAAAGCCGCAATCGCCGAAACCGACCCGGAGAAACAAGCCAGGCTATGGAACAAGTACCGACAGTACATGAACCTGCCAACAAGGGAAGCATCGCATGAATTGTGACTAGAACTACACAGTAATGAGAAACCAGAAGCCGAACATCCTGAAAAGCATCTCCCGCCTGCTAATGCCGGGCATTTTCCTTGTCCTGGCAGGCTGTGGCGGCGGGGCAGCAGTTAATCAAGACTATGAGTCGACATCTGCCGCACACCAGGTCGGTCCAACAGCCTCAACGAAAAAAACAAGGGGCGCCGAAAAAGCATCCGAGCTGCAGCCTCTTGAAATTGCGGTACTGCTCTTTGATCCGAATATCCCCGAAGACCCCGCCGATCTTGAGAAACTTGAAATCTGGCCCGAATTGCGCCGAGTGGAATCCACCCGCTTTGCACTAAACATGAAAGCAAGCCTACAGGACACCAATGCGGTCGGGCGAGTTCGTGTTGTGCCGAGCAATGAAGCAACTTCCGACTTATACATAGCCGGAAAAATTCTCAAATCGAATGGCGAAGACATCGAAATTCACATTACCTGCAAGGACATATCCGGACGCAAATGGTGCAACAGGAAATTCAAGCATCGCGTGCATGAATCGTTCTACCGTGATTTGCGAAACAAGGGCAAGGATGCTTACGAACCGGTTTTTGCGACTGCTGCAGACTACATCATTGAAAAACTCGCAAAACGTGATGCCGCGTATCTGCTAGAGCTGCCCACACTGAAGGAAATCCGCTTTGGAAACAGCATTTCCACCGAGACCTTTGCAAAATATCTGGATTACAAGGCAAAACATGTCGAATTGTCTTCCTTGCCGGCCAGTAACGATCCCATGCTTGAACGCATTCGCAACATCCGTATTCAGGATCAGTTGTTTGTGGACAGACTACAGGCGCAGTTTGAGGATTTCAATTATCAGATTGATGACAGTTATCGTGTTTGGCAGGAGCAAAGCCTTCAGGATGTCAGAACTGCCCGGGAATTGCGACGCAAGGCCCAGGGACAGAAATTTCTCGGAGCACTGCTCCTGATAGGCGGTGCTATAGGTGCGGCCAATGCGGATTCCAATACCAGTGAAGTTGCCAGTGCAGCGGCTCTGGTTGGCGGTGCAATGGCCTTGTCACAGGGATTTCAGAACAGCAATGAAGCAAAGTTTCACCGTGACTCCATCAACGAGATTGGTCGAACTGCAGATTCCGCTGTTGCACCGCATGTCATTCGTTTCGAGGAAGAAAAAAAAGAACTGAAAGGTACTGCCGATGAACAATATCGGCAATGGATCGAGTTGCTCCGGGAAATCTATCTGCTGGAAGAAACGCCACAAGTACAGCTTTGATCTATTGACCTTGATCCATTCGAAGTTTTTTGGATGCCACTCGTCATCTGAACATGTACCGGACCCTGCAATACTTCCCCTGCCTGTATTTGCTGATAGCCTTCAATCCTTTCGCCGTGGTCCAGCCTAGCGACCTGAATCAACCGCTGAATTCCACTTCCCAATTCTCCGACCATGGTTTCGAAAGAAACGAGCAGGTCCGGAATATAACGAATTCCCTGGAAGAATCACCCATACAGGTCGCACAAGCCTCCGACCCTCGTGAGCGTTTCATCAAGGAATACCGGCGATACCTCGAGGAGGTTGAACCGCAATTGACAGAATTGAATCTTCATGATTGGGCACCAACAACGCTGTCTCATATCCTTGAACAGGTGGAATCTGCACGTGAACAATTCCAGATGGGTGAATATGAGTCGGCCTACATCAGCATGAACAATGCGATCATGGATGTGGGCGTCATTTCAGTTGAATATCAGTCCCGTTTGGAAAATTTCATTGAAAACGTGAATCAGGCCTACCGAGAAGGACAATTCCGAGAGGCCAGTCAACAAGTCAACGATGGTCTGCGGCTTGATCCAGACCATGTTGAATTGATCGAGTTTCAATCAAGACTTCAAGTGGTTGAACAGGTCAATCAATTGTTGGTGCAAGCAAATCAGGCAAAAACGGCAAACCAGAAAGATCGGGAAATTGCTCTTCTGGAGAGAGTCCTGCGCCTTGACCCTCGACATCGGGAAGCGAACAAGCGTATCGAAAACCTAACAGCAGAAAAGCTCTACCAGGCCTATTCCGATGCAATTGCCACAGCAGACCGGGCACTTGATGACAGGAACATCCCAGAAGCAAGGAAGTATATGCAGATGGCCAGCAAATTGAAGCCAGGCAATCAGGATGTCAAGCGACTGCAGAGTCGGATTCTGGAGATTGAAGCCAAGCAGAAATACCTAGAGCAAATCACGCTTGCCATTGCGACAACCGTTGAAGATGACTGGGTCGCTACAGTTAGGCACTATGAGCAAGCACTCAAAACGAGGCCGTTTGATGCATTTGCTACCGAGGGTCTTGGGAGTGCCAAAGCCATGATTGGGCGAATTGAATCCTTGAAGCAGGCGCTCAAGCATGAAAAGCGGTTCGTGAATGCTCGTGCTGTCAAGGCTGCGCATAAACTTCTAACCGACACCGAACCGTTTCTGGATCAGAGCGAGCAACTCGGAAAGCTGCATTTCGAGATAATTTCCAAGCTGGAAGCCTACAGCATGGAAACAGAAGTCATGGTAATTTCCGATAGTAAAACCAGCATTGTCGTAAAGGGAGTCGGCATTGTTGGTCATATTTCCCGCCATTCCATTCGTCTGAAACCCGGGGACTATCAATTTGAAGGAACCAGAGATGGCTACAGGTCAATAATCGTCCCCGTGACCATTTCTCCGGGAGATGACCCTATCGAGGTTGAGGTAATTTGCAGTGAACGAATCTAACCCCATGTCCAATGAAATTGAACGGTCAATTCACCGGGCACAGCGTGGTTCCGTACTTAAGATGGTTGTGGCTTCAGCCATCTTTCTGGGTATCTTGATCGTGGTAATGCTTCTCCTGTACTATCCGAGGGCAGTGACTGTGGAAGTTGTCCCGGAAGAAGCAAGAGAGTTAGCCGATTACTCGATTTCAGATGGCCGGGCGATATTCATATTCAACAGGGCCATCTTGGTCGGGGACCAGGCAACTGCCAGGATTTCCGCGCCGGGCTTCATTCCTGAAACGGTCCAGTTATCCACGGACCAGAAGACTGCAAATATAGAATTGATGCCTCTTCCGGCGCGACTTGTCCTGATGACCGAACCAGCATTGCCGGATATTGAGTGGAGCCTTAACGGTATTTCAGCGTATCGCGGCGAGACTCTGGATCTTGAGACAGAACCAGGAGCTGTGGTTGTAGAAATAAACCACCCGTACTATCGACCTGAAAGTATTGAAATTAAGCTGCCCAAAGGGAAGAGAGTCGAGCAAACCATCGAGTTAGCCCGAATCTCTGGCAACCTCAGTCTCAGTTCATTTCCAAAGGGAGCAACGGTATTCATCAATGGTGAAACCAGGGGCCAAACGCCACTTGTTCTAGATAGCGTTGAGGGCGGGGTTCTGGATATCGAACTGAAACTAAAGGACCATCTTCCGGTTCGAGACAGGGTGTCCATCACCAACGGGAATGATGAGGTATTTCGTGACTACATCATGCAGATTCAGTCGTCTTCGCTTGAAATTAACGTTTCTCCAGCCCATGGCGATCTCACCGTGAATGGCAAGTCAGCCAAGCCAGCATCATCGATCATGCTGCCGCCGGGAATGGAACATTTCATTCGCTACCAAAAGAAGGGCTACATTTCTCAAAGCTCCTCGGTTGTTCTGTCCCCCGGCGAAAACAAGTCGGTCAGGCTTAAACTGGCCGAAGAGAAGGGGCAGATAACGATCCGTTCAAACCCACCTGCAACCCTGTTCCTGAATGACAGGGAAGTGGGCATGACCCCTCAGGCATTCGAATTACAGACAGTTGAACATACTGCCATGCTTGTGCTTTCTGGATACCGTGAGCAGGTAGTTCGTTTTACGCCAGATGCAGATTTCCCGTCATTGATTGAGAAAACCCTGCAAACCGAAGCAGAAGCAAGCATTGCTGAGGCGAAGCCTCAAGTCACAGGTCCGGCTGGTATCAAGTTAAAATTGTTCAAACCGGGCGGTGTTCGTTTTACCATGGGTGCGCCGCCTGACGAACCCGGACAACGCGCCAATGAATTTTTACGGAGTACTGTTCTGGAAAAGCCCTTTTATGCGGGAGTCACGGAGGTCACCAACCGGCAGTATGACAAATTCAGTAATGAGAAAAACCCTAGGCCATCTTTGCCCAAGACCAATTTGTCGTGGACCGATGCTGCCAGATTCTGCAACTGGTTAAGTAATCAGGAAAGGCTTGAGCCCGTATATCGGTTTGATTCATCAGGCAACGTTACTGGGCATAACCATCAGGCGACAGGGTATCGATTGATTTCAGAGGCTGAATGGGAGTGGCTGGCGAGGTTGGCCGGTCGTTCCAGAATGTTTCGTTTCCCTTGGGGGGACAGTCTTGTAATTCCTGAGAAGACCGGCAATTTTGCTGATGAGAGCGCCAAGGGGGTATTATCAAGAACCATCCCTGATTACAATGACGGTTTTCCGGGAATATCGCCAGTGGGATCTTTTCTATCTGATGCAAATGGCCTGCATGACATGGCCGGCAATGTCAGTGAATGGACACATGATGTTTATCATCTGGATCCACCGGCATCCGGTACAGTCAGGGTTGATCCGATGGGGTTACAGAGAGGGTCGAGCCACGTTGTGAAGGGAAGTAATTTTCAAACTGCAAGAGCAAGTGAGATGCGATCAAGTTTTCGCGAGGGGGTCTCGGAACCCCGGAAGGATGTTGGATTCAGGATTGCACGTTATGTTTATGGCGAGGAACAATGAAACGAACCCGCAAGATAATTGTTGTAGGTATTTCGATGAGTCTGGCTCTGCTTATTGCCTCAGCATGGTTCTTTTATCATGAAGAAGTCTCGGCACAGGATGAGAAACCCTATTCCGTGAGTCTGAATTCTCCATTAACATTTCCGGTCGACATCTAAGTCTCGGAAATATCCCATGATCGAGAATCTGGTCTGAAACCCGTAATATCCCGCGACAAGTCGTGATTAAGGCATCAGCATACAAACGCATCGTACCGCTCGGCAGTCTATTGGCACTTGCCATCAGCACGGTGGTAGTTCACTTTGTCTATCTTGAATTGATATGGCCCCAAGCCGAAGCCGACCTGGCATTGGCGCAAGAAGCAGGGCAGTCGACGGTACGGACCCTGGCGGTCATCCTCAAGGATGTTGAGCAGGAAATATGCATCATCCTGATGCTGTGGGGCACGTACCTGATTGCCGAGAAGTCAATGTCAATTATTCGCAACCGTCATTTGTTTGACATTGACTTCCTGCATACACATTCCGGAAGCGAATCTCTGGATGCCAGAGAAAACATCAATCAACAAATGGAAGACAGTTTCAATACACTCCGGCAACTGCCGGAGAAAGTCCAGTCCACGCCCTTGATTCAGACCCTGAGTGCTTCTATAAGGAGGTTCATTATCACCCGTAGTGTTCACAATACTTCAGAGGCGATCATCACCGGCGTAGAGGCTCTAGCCCATCAAATGGAGTCCGAAAACGCAATGATACGCTACCTCATCTGGGCGATTCCATCCATTGGATTTATCGGTACGGTACGAGGTATTGGTGAAGCGCTGACCCATGCTGACGAGGCACTTTCTGGCGACATCGCAAATATGGCATCCAGTCTCGGGGTTGCCTTCAACTCCACATTCGTTGCTTTGATAATCAGCATATTCCTGATGTTCTTCCTGCACCAACTGCAACGCATTCAGGATAGTCAGATTACTGAAATTCGATCCTACTGCGAACAGTTTTTACTGAATCGCATAGGCAAGGCGGATGCCGAGGAATAGACAGGCTGCTTCATCTTTTGGACTGGCATTTCTGGATGTAATGGCATGTGGGCTTGGTGCGGTCACACTTATCTTCATGCTGGTCAAGTACCACACCAATGTTTTGGAGGCAGAGACGGACCACGGCAATCTGGATAGTGATATTGCCGAACTGCGTGCCCAGCAAAGCACGATGGAACGAGAGTTCGCAGAACTGACTGCGGCATACAGGGCATTAACCGAAGAGCAGGATGGTCAGAAAGACCGGATGACCTCTCGGGCGGCTGAACAGGAGAGCAAGGAAAGGAAGCTTCAGCAGGTAATGATGGAAATACAGACTCTTGAGAAAGCTGCGGAAGAACTCAAGCTCGCCAGTAGCGAGGAGCCAGCGCCGATTGTCGAGACACCTGAGCCAACGCAAAATCATCTGCTCGGAATTCGAGTTGAGGGAAAGCGTATATTGATTCTGATCGATCGTAGTGCTTCCATGACCGATTCCCGAATTATCGATATCGTAAAAACCCAGGTATCCGATGATGCAGCCAAGCGCAAGTCTCCAAAATGGCAAAGGATGCTGAGGGCAGTTAACTGGCTGGTTGAGCGCATTCCCGAAGGCAGTCAGTACATGATCGTCCACTACGCCAGGAAAGCGGATTTCCTGATTGGCAATCGATGGGTCAAGCCGAACGACAGCAAGCAAACCGAAAGAGCCATGAAGGCCCTGTCGAATCTGGTTCCGGATGGTTCGACTAATTTGCACAGTGCGATTGAGTTCATTGTCAGCCGTGGCATCAATCCCACGAATATTTACCTGATCACCGATGGATTACCCACTCTGGGGCCAACTCCGGCGCTGACCACGCTTACCCGTTTGGGTTGCAACCCCATCGGGTTATCCGGGAACACGATCTCGGGCCCATGCAGACTGGCGTTATTTGCTGGTGCGCAAAACCTGTATCATGCCAGTATCAAGGCAACCATCAGTACCATACTCATGCCGCTCGAGGGAGACCCTCATGCAGTTTATGCCTATTGGACACTGGCTTCTTCCACAGGAGGCACCGTGACAAGCCCAGGGGTAGGCTGGCCATGAGCGAACCGGGACAAAGAAGAAGCAACTTCACCAGCACTTCGTTTCTTGACATTATTGCCTGCGGGTTTGGTGCGATTGTGTTGCTGGTTCTGCTTGCCAAGGACAGTCCAGACCCTTTGGTGTATGACGCACAAGCAGCCGTTGCTCAGCTTGATGCACTGGCTACCGAGATGACCAGGCGTGATGAAGCCATGAGTCGAATTCGTGAAGTCCGGGAGCAGATTGCGAGGGAAAAAACAAGGATTGCATTGGGTACGGAGATGATTGATCTAACCGAGCAGAATCTTGGTGATATCGATCGCAAGATTGACGAGTATGAACAACGCGCTGTCGCCCTCAAAGAGAGCATCAAGCAAGTGAGCAGTGAGAAAAAGGCTCCCGCTCCGTCCCCAAGGATCGAAAATGTGGGGGGAATTCCGGTTGACCGAAAGTATATTGTTTTCGTGATTGATACTTCAGGCAGCATGCAGCAGATTTGGCCACGAGTCATGGCGCAGGTGAAAAGCCTTTTGGAAGCTCATCCGAAGGTGGAGGGTTTTCAGGTGATGAATGACACTGGAAGCCACCTGATATCAACGTACGCTGGAAGGTGGATACCCGATTCACCGGCGAGACGAGCGTCGGTTTTACGAGCGATAAAAAACTGGGCAACAATGTCCTATAGCGATCCTGTGCCTGGCATCAAGGCTGCACTCGGCGTTTACTCGGCCTACCGGAAAGATCTTTCCATTTATGTGATGGGAGACGAGTATTCTGGGGGGTCTTACGATATCTCGCTGGAACAGATATCGAGACTCAATACAGATCCCACGACTCGGAAAAGTCAGGCACGAATTCATGGCATAGGATTTTTCAACCCGCTTACACCGATCACAAATCAACAGTATTCGACATTCATGCGGGAGGTTGCCCGCCAAAATGGAGGGGCTTTTGTAGCGATTGCCGGATAACTGACCGTTGACTCCGAGAGAAGCACAGGTTTCGTTCCGGCATCTCGGCTTCGTTGTTGAACTGGAACACGGTAACCAGGCGGATGTTGTTCACAATGATATGGTATCGTGAATTGTTTTTTCCTTACGTCACAGCAGGTCTGATCGAGGCTACTGATCTTGTGGGATATCTCAATCATTCTGTATAAGTTCGAGAATCACGGCATGTACCTACGCACAAGAAGGCATCGCGATGCATTCTGGCTTTTTACATGACAACTCTTGAGAAGGCCAGTATTGGTCAGGATATTCTCCCTTTTGTGCAATTTGTGGCGAAAAGACCGGACGGAGCAATTGCATTGACGGAATAATCCACGCCGCCACCGATCATGATCCGGAAAACTGGAATTTCATGAAGGTTGCAATGTGACCACCCTCAAACTTATCCACAAAATCGGCAGACAAGACTGTGGATGAAACAAGCTGGAAACCCGACCTGCCTGTCCTTAAGGCATATCAAGGATGAGCTGGCTGAATTTGTAGCAGATTGCTCCTGTATATTGCTTCAATTGCCCCAAATGCCGAAACACTCCAATCCATCATTCCACCCTAACACAACCAAGAATATCCGGGTTCGTCAAATGCAGGGTAATGCACATGTCTAAGACCTCAACCCGACTCGAAACACCTTGCTACCCCTTGACTATTTCAAGACTCACGCCACCTGCCGGCTCCTTGATGTGTGGCACACATAACAGCACCTCTCCCGGTTCCGGAAAACCCCTTAAAAACAGAAAAATTTTTCGCTTTTCCTGTGGATAACAATTTTTGTTTGGAATAGAATGACTGTATATCGTTAGTGCCTTATCGCAAGTCTGGATGATAAATTAATAAAAATTCAATAAGTTATTTCATCCCTTTTCTGATATTTTGTTCTATAAGAATGTGATTTCATTTTAATTTTTGGTTGTGGAGAATTTTTTACTATGGATGAGTTTTGGGGAGAGTGCATAGAAAAACTAAGGGAAGTCATGACCGAAAAAGAAATTGATTCATCGATTTCCGTTCTTCACTGCCATAGGAAAAACTCGGTGCTGAAACTGTTGGCACCGAACCAGTATGTCCTCGAACATATTCGCAGCAACCTTCTGGATGACATAAAGAGCTGTCTGATTTCTACTGATACCGGGCTAACGGACGTACGTTTGGATATCGGGAGTTATGAACTTGAAAAAAAATCGTTCAGGACAACGGAATCATTCACAGGGGAAACCGCAGAAACGCCTCCTCTGGATATTTATGAGGAAATCAGCAGGCCAAATGAAATATTTACGTTTGATAACCATATTGAGGGAAAGTCCAACCAGATAGCCCGGGCAGCCGCCCTCAATGTAGGCAAAGAACCGGGGTCATTCAACCCCCTGTATATTTACGGGGGAGTAGGCCTTGGCAAAACCCATCTCATGCACGCTGCAGGCAATGAGATAATCAGGAACTTTCCCAACGCCAAGGTTTTCTACATCACATCGGAGCGTTTCGTGATAGACCTGATCAAGGCCATCAAGGATAACCAGATTAACGAATTCAAGCAATTATATCGATCTGTCGATGCGCTGCTCATTGACGACATTCAGTTTCTGGCCAAAAAGCAGCAGTCCCAAGAAGAATTTTTCCACACGTACAACGAATTAATCGGGATTGGATGCCAGATCATAATTACCAGTGATCGAATCCCTGATGCGATGAACAACATCGATGACAGACTGAAATCGAGATTCAAGGGCGGTCTGACAACCCTGATTGATGTTCCGGAACTCGAAACCCGGGTAGCAATACTTCTGAAAAAGGCTTCTCACATAGGTATTGATCTACCGGACAACGTAGCTTTTTTCATTGCCAACCTGGTGCGTTCCAATGTCCGTGACCTCGAAGGCGCACTACAACAGATTGCGGCAGCATCACGATTCACACAAAGTAAAATCGATCTTGTCCTTGCCCAGGAAACCTTCAGGGACCTGATGTCTCACCGGAAAAAACAGCTCACTGTTGAGAATATTCAGCAGGTGGTTGCCAAATACTTCAAAATCAGGGTTTCGGACCTGTTCTCGAAAAGCCGCTCACAGGATATCACGAGGCCCCGGCAATTTGCCATGTACTTCTGTAAGGAATACACCGATACCAGTTACCCGAACATTGGTGATCAGTTTGGCGGTCGGGACCATTCGACCGTCATTCATGCCTGCAATAAAATAAGGGAATTGATTGAATCCAACCTGAAGGCACGTGAAGATCACGACAACCTGAACAAAATATTTGGGGGTTAGGGCGATGATTCGATTCCAGAAAAACCGCGTAAAAGATAACCGTATAATGTGGGCAACCTGTTAACTGTTTGTGGATAAAATGGGGATAGTATTTAATAACTCTGCTGTTTATGACACTATCCACAACAGAGGCTGGTTATCCACACGGAAATCAACAGTTTTATAAACAATGATTTTATTATAAGATATTGATATTTATATAAAATTATTTTTTTTCACAGTACCAACAGGGCTTACTACTACAACAAAATGAAATTTAATCTAAATAGAAATGTTTTAGTGTCTCCATTGACATTGTTGAATAGTGTCATCGAAAAGACACAAACGTTACCCATACTGTCCAATGTTTATTTTAGTATTGAAGATGGTGTGCTTACCTTGATCGGCTCGGATCTTGAAGTTGAAATTACCCAGACTATTGAGAACGTAAAAAGTGAGAATGGGTCATTTACCGTTTTGGGTAAAAAGATCATGGATATTATCAGAGCGCTTCCCGATAATGCTGAAATTTCGTTTGATCATAACCCCGGCAATCATGATCTTGTCGTAACTTCAGGAAAAAGCAGGTACAAGCTCAAGACATTGCCTGCAGACAACTATCCAAAACTAAAAACCGATGATTGGGAAGAACGATTCAGGATAAACTCGAAGGCTCTAAAGGAAACGATCGATAGAGTTTCATTTTCGATGGCCATGAGTGACCACCGTTTTTCCTTGAACGGAGTATCGTTTTTTATAGAGAACAAGCAGTTGACTGCAACCGCGACTGACGGACATCGACTGGCCAGAACGAAAATTGACCTGGAAGTGGATACGGAAAACGAAAGACAGGTAACCATTCCCCGTAAGGCGGTATCTGAAATCAGCAGAATGATCGATATTGGCCTTGCTCGCTCGGACCAGCCAAAAGAAGACAGCCAGAAATTGGTTGATAAGTCGATGGTTACCTTCGAATACTCCCGAAATCATATTCGGTTTACGGCACCCGGAAGAATTCTCATCGCGAAACTGATAGATGGCAAATATCCAAAATTCGATGACGTGATCGAAGCAGGCGAAGACAATATCGTACTCAGTCTTGATCGCCGAAAACTAACCGATATTCTCTCACGAGTTGCAGTTATTGGTGACGACAAGTACAGGGGTGTAGGCATTCGCCTGTCCTTGGCTGACAAAAAACTGAAAATCAGTGCCAATACAACCGAACAACAGCACGCTTATGATGAAATGCAGGTTGACTATGATGGCGAAGAAATACTGTTCGGATACAACGCCGCCTATTTGCTAGACATATGCAGGGTTATCCAGACGAACAAGGTTGACATAACGCTCGACAACAAAAGCAATATCTGTTATTTCCACCAGCCCAGGGATGAACACTCGGTGTGGCTGGTCATGCCGATGAGGCTGTAAGGCCTCGCGGATGTCAGCCTCAATATGCGCAACGTGTTTTTAGCGAAATCAGGCATTTCATCAGCCTAATTTTCGAATGCCGGTCGAGGCAGGGGGATCCAGTCCATGCTCCGTGTTTCACGTGAAACATTCCGTGAGCAGGCATACAAGTCGGTCCTGATGTTTTTTCATGGTTTGCTCCCATGGGAGCGGAAAATCCATGTCTGGGTGTTCCCCGCCCGAGTTGACACGTTCTCGCCATGAGTGGCACGGCAAGGACCCCAGTGATGCGAAAGCAGCCAGACTGGCAGGACAGGCGGTCAGAATTGGCAGGGTTCGAATGCAACCATGCAACAAAATACAATGCGGATAGGGTATAATTCGAGACCATGATTTTCATGCAATCTGAGATTTAGGGGCGGTTGCCGCTTCGCATTTTTTACCGGGTGTTTCACGTGAAACATTGATCGATTGTTTTTCCCCACTTTTGTTTATTTCCACAAGTTTCAGGCTGATTACAGGGCCTTTTTTCGGCGATAAGCACAGCTCATTATTGTTGCATTATGGTTGATCTAGAATCAGAAACCTATGACTCGAACAACATCCAGGTACTGAAGGGCCTGGAAGCGGTTCGCAAACGTCCGGGCATGTACATCGGTGATACTGATGATGGAACCGGTCTACACCACATGGTCTTTGAGGTTGTCGACAACTCGATTGACGAGGCACTGGTCGGGCATTGCAGTGTGGTCAGAGTGGAGATTCACCCTGACCAATCCATTTCAGTAACCGATGATGGTCGGGGGATCCCGACTGGCGAGATCGAGGAGGAAGGGAGTAAAAGTGCGGCAGAAGTCATCATGACTGTACTACATGCCGGGGGCAAGTTTGACCAGAACTCATACAAGGTTTCTGGTGGGCTGCATGGAGTGGGTGTTTCGGTAGTCAACGCGCTTTCACAAAAACTGCAGCTTGAGATCAAGCGAGATGGAAAAATCCACTATCAGGAATACGTTGATGGCGAACCCCTGGAAGATTTAAGGGTCATTGGCGATACAGAGGCATCCGGCACGCGAATTACCTTTGCTGCAAGCCCCGAGGTGTTCAGCCACATTGAATACCATTACGAAGTGTTGGCCAAGCGCCTTCGCGAACTGTCTTTCCTGAATTACGGGGTTCGCATCGAGTTGATTGACCAGCGGACCGGCAAACAGGATGTCTTTGAGTATGAAGGCGGGATTTCGGCATTTGTAAGATATCTCAACGAAAAGAAGACGCCAATCCACCCGACCGTATTCTCAACCAGTACAGAACGCGATGGTGTGCAAATCCACCTCTCAATGCAGTGGAATGACTCCTATCAGGAAAACACCTTTTGTTATACCAACAATATCCCGCAGAAGGACGGGGGGGCGCATTTGGCTGGGCTTCGGTCTGCAATGACCCGCACTCTGAATACGTATATCAACGATAGCGGACTTGCCAAAAAAGAGAAGGTCAACCTGAGCGGAGATGATTCCCGTGAAGGGTTGACCGCGGTTCTGGCGATCCGGCTTGCCGACCCCAAATTTTCATCGCAGACCAAAGACAAGCTGGTATCTTCCGAAGTCCGTGGTGCCGTGGAGTCTGCAGTTAGTGAAGAGCTGGGCAACTTTCTGCTTGAGAATCCGGCAGAAGCCAAAATAATCGCTTCAAAAATTGTTGAATCGGCGAAAGCCCGGGAGGCTGCCCGCAAGGCCAGGGAAATGACCCGCAGGAAGAATGTTCTGGATCTTGGGGGATTGCCCGGAAAACTGGCCGACTGCCAGGAAAGCGATCCCTCCCAGTGTGAAATTTATCTGGTCGAGGGAGATTCTGCAGGGGGAAGCGCAAAACAGGCCCGGGATCGACGGTTTCAGGCGATATTGCCGCTCAAGGGAAAAATCCTGAATGTCGAAAAGGCAAGGGCAGACAAGATTCTGAGTTCCGAAGAGGTCACCACCCTGATCACGGCCTTGGGAACCGGGTTCGACGAGGATTTTGATATCGACAAACTACGTTATCACAGAGTCATAGTGATGACAGATGCTGATATTGACGGATCGCATATTCGTACCCTTTTGTTGACTTTTTTCTATCGACAAATGAGAGAACTGATCAACCGCGGACATGTCTATATTGCCCAACCCCCCCTGTTTAAACTCTCCAAGAAGAAAAACGAAAAATATCTCAAGGATGAAAATGAAATGCAGGACTTCCTGGTAGAGATCGTCTCTCAGAATGCTGTCATTATCTCGTCAGCGGGCGATGAAATCGGGGGCAGAGACCTGAAAAACCTGATCGACAGCCAACATGCCAACCAGAATCAAATCGAACGACTCTCTACCGAGTATGATCGGCATGCGCTGGAAGCATTATCACGGATTGAGCCGGTTATGGGGGTTGATTTCAGTGACCATGAACGTCTTTGTGGAATCTGTGAAGTGCTTCAACAGAGCCTGGCCCAGAAGGTTGGAAACTCAATCCACTATACTGTAGAACCGGCTGAGCATGATGAAGGAATTCTGGTTACCCGAAGTCAGTATGCAACAGATCGCATGTATTTGTTTTCAAAATCGTTTTTCATGAATTCCGAGTATTTCTCCTTGTTGCAGCACTATGCCAGGGTGCGTGATATTTGTGATGACTCGAACCGGGTCAGCATTAAGTGGGGAGATGCAGACCCAGAGAAACTTGTCTTTGACGAAGCAGTTGGCTGGATGATGGAAAAGGCCAGAAGAGGATTCATGATTCAGCGCTATAAGGGTCTGGGTGAAATGAACCCCGAGCAACTCTGGGAGACCACCATGGATCCCTCGGTACGACGCCTGCTCAAGGTCACCGTTGGTGATGCCTTTGATGCTGATGAAGTATTTACAACCCTGATGGGCGATCAGGTAGAGCCACGCCGTAACTTCATTACTCGAAATGCGTTTTCCGTAGCTAATCTGGATGTATGAGCCACGCCGGCATTAAGTGAATTCGGGTTTCGGGTTCGAAAAAACCCGCTCAACCATCGGCCTGAAAAATTCAAGATCCCGTGATTTAAATGCAGGATCGAAGCAGTTCTGGTCATAATTATGACAGAAGTCAACACAATCCTGATACCAGACATGGTCCTTTAATACTTCTCTTGCATTTCGGTCCCGGCCCAGGTGGTGATGGTAATAGTAGGTCTGAAACAGACCGTGATGCCTGATTATCCAGTACACGCGTTCTGAAACATAAGGTCGAAGAATTGCCGCGGCCATTTCACTGTGCGCAACTGGTGCAAGCTCATCGCCAATATCATGCAACAGGGCGGCAACCACCAGTTCTTCCGGTTCACCTGCATCATGAGCACGGGTGGCGGATTGTAAAGAATGTTCGAGACGGGTGATGGGGTAACCCGGTAGGGTTTTCTGAAGTCTCGACAAGGCATCCATTAAACGATCGGGAAGTTCGCGAACATATTGTTCTTCCAGTTCCGAAAGAAGAGCATAATCCTCAACCGTGCCATTTTCCATGCGTGTAAAACCAACCGTATTCATCATTCGGACTCCAAATTGTGTGTTACCTAACCTGGCATGGCCAGAACCGAAGCTTGCCATGACCAAGTCTTATTTGCACGGTCGAAAGAAACCATGCTAGATATTCCCGTGTGCTTTCTGTGCAACTTTTCATGGGTAAGGGGCTAAAACAGCAATATCTATATGTTCGTGATAATGTTGCGGCTCGAAGCAGGGACTGACAAGAGAGTCTGTTTTTTTGCAGTTCTGCCAAACACTCGTGAAGTATCAGAATCAGCCACTCATATCATCCAGCCCAGAACGTGAATCGTACTTCAAAATCCTTCATTTGTCGTGAACATTGTGGACGCATGGTGAATAGGAAGCAGGTTGTGTACCGGGTACGAACGGAAGAGTTATTCGATTTGCGCACTCGTTGTCTGCCAGCAAGCCATTTTCCGCATCAACCTGCACAAAACGTAAGTTACCCTTGCTGGAACTGGCTGTTTTGACCAGGTCCAAATTTATCATCATAGCCTCCCAGACACGCATCGCGCCGCTGGACCCAGTTAGCCCGATAGGGCGGTTATCGTCACGCCCAACCCAAATCACGGCCAGTAGATTGCCGCTGTATCCTGCAAACCAGCTATCCCGATACTGGTTTGTGGTGCCGGTCTTGCCTGCCAGATTGAGATTTGGCGGGAACGTCCTGCCCAATCTGGAAGCAGTCCCGAACTGGACACTCTGACTTAGAGCGTGATGCACAAGCCGTGCACTCGCCTTCGGAATTGCCTGGACGGTCTTGACTGGAAACTGCGCGATAGTCTCCCCTTTAGAGTTTGAGATTTTGGTTAAACCCCGAAGCGGGATTCGCGATCCCGAATTGGCAATAACCTGATATGCCTGCGCCATTTCCATGGGATTATGCTGGCTGGAGCCGAGTAGTATCGAAGGGTATGGCTTGATCTCACGGACCAGACCTAGCTGGTTCAGGGTCTTGATGGTTTCATCAATACCAAGCGCCATGCCAAGGTGCACAGCAGGAAGGTTGTAGGAATGTGCCAGGGCCTTGTACAAGGGAACCGAATTTCGATATTCTCCATCATAATTCTTTGGTGACCAACGGTTGCCATCTTCCAGAACCAGACTGATCGGCCTGTCTGGCAGGGTGCTGGCCAGAGTGTATCCATGGCCCGGCTTCAGGGCAGTTAGATAAACGGCCGGTTTGACTAGCGAGCCAATTTGTCTTTCGATATCGGTGGCCCGGTTAAATCCCGAATTGTGTGCCAGGCGGTCCCCAACCACAGCAAGAACGCCTCCGCTTGTGGGCTCAACGACGATCACTGCACCCTGTAATGTGCCCGACGTTATCTTCCTGTCTGTTTCCAGTTTATCGAGAGTCTGGGTCAAAGCATGTTGCGCAGCATACTGAATGTCAAGATCCAGTGTAGTGTGTAGATTCAGGCCGCTGGTACGCAATATATCTTCTGAATAGAAAAGTCTGAGATGGCGCTGCAAATAATCAAAATATGCCGGAAAGCCACTCAGTTTCTCCTGACTTCTGGAAGTGACGCCAATTGGCAGCTGCATGTATCGAGCGGAAGCTTCAGGAGTCAGTGTTCCATATTCTGCCATCTTGTCAAGTGTCAGATTTCGTCTTTGTACTGCGCGCTCGGGGTTGCGATGGGGGTTGTAGTATGAAGGAGCCGAGATAATGCCAACCAATAGAGCAACCTCATGTGGTCTCAAGTCCCAGACTGGCCGTCCAAAATAGTATTCACTGGCCAGTGGAAAACCATGGATGGCACGACTTCCGGATTGACCCAGAAAAACCTCGTTCAAATAGGCTTCAAGGATTTCGGTTTTGCTGTAACGCCACTCAATCACTAATGCATATGCTGCTTCCTTGATCTTTCTTGTGAATGTTTTCTCCGGACTCAGAAACAGGTTCTTGACCAGCTGCTGGGTAATTGTGCTCCCACCCTGAATGGTCTTGCCCGATATCAGGTTCGAGACTGCTGCACGAAGTATGGCTTTCAGGTCAACACCGTGATGCTCACTGAACTTGCGATCTTCCATGACCAGCAAGGCGTGCAGGAGGGTTTCCGGCATCTGATGGAGCTTGAGCGGGATACGATCCTGATGGGGTCCGAGCTGCAAAGTCCCGATCATTGGCGATTCAAGAGCAATGCTGCTCAAGGACTGACCAGTCTTCACATTACGGATAGCGACGACTCGCCCGTATCGAGTTTGGATCGCCACCGGCATCGCGGACTGCCCTGGAATACTGGTATTGGTGGTTTTTCGAATAAACAGATTGGCCATCGACTGGTCAATTGAGTAATCCCCGGGTTGGGATATCTGGGTTGTCTTGTGATATCCATAGCGGTCAAGCTTGCGCGAAAGGTGCACAAGCGACAGTGGGTCGCCCTCCCGGATACTCAGTGGTCGAGCATAAACATGCGATGGCTCAGAGTGGATTTCGCCATCCATGATGTGGCGAATCCGGGTGTCTATGTAAAGCAAGGTAATTGATCCGGCCAAGAGGAGTGCCAGACATGAACTCGGAAGCAACGAACGGATGAGCCCCCTGCGGTGCGCTGATGGCTTTCCGGATGCTTTTCGGGGTTTGCGACTCAAGAAGCGAAGCCGGGCTGTTGATTAAGGGACTACGAGGACTACGCAAGAAGTACGGTATGACACATCCAGCAGATTTCAAAGCTCTCGGGGTTCCGTTCACCACACTTCTCACACGATATTTCCCCGGAGGGTGGTTGAGCGACATCAAAATCCCTGATGACTCGAGATGCTCGTTCTGCGTCATGATCGCGCTTGACCCAGATTTCCGGTGGACTGACCGGCAGCTCACCAAGACCGCCGGATAGATTGCCGTTAACCAGGATTGCCGGGATGTCGATGTTCTCGAGCATGTCGAGAACCAGTTGGGCATCAATCAGCGACTCAGCCTCATAGACTTTCAGCATTTTCTCAAGAACCTTCAGGTTGCGGGGGGGTTGGCCAGGCAACAATGATTGCATTGACCAGTGTGGCCAGTGGAATGGCAAAAAATACTCCCCATAACCCCCACAGGCCGCCGAACAACAAAACCGCAACAATGATCGCTACCGGATGAAGGTTTACCGCTTCAGAGAAGAGCAAGGGCACTAGTAGATTTCCATCCAGCGCCTGAATGACCAGATAGGTAACGGTCAATATAATCAATTCCGATGACCAGCCCCACTGAGCCCAGGCAAAAAGTACTACCGGAATGGTGATAACTGCAGCGCCGATATAGGGAATCAGTACTGAAATCCCAACCAGAAAGGACAACAGCATGGCGTAGTTGAGGCCCAGGAATGAAAACGCAATCAGGGTAACCCCCCAGACGATCAGAATTTCCCAGAATTTCCCGCGGACATAGTTTGCAACCTGAATATCAACATTATTCCAGATCTGGGCAGTCAGTTCGCGGTCTTTCGGCAAGAACCGAATCAAGTAATTCAGAATCTTTTTCTTGTCCTTTACGAAAAAGAAAATCAGGATCGGCAATAGAATCAGGTAAATCATCCAGGTGATAATGCTGGCCGCTCCAGACAATGAAATGCTGACCAGCTGCTGTCCATAATCAGTCAACTGTGTTCGTATGGCGGTGATCAACTCCCGGACCTGTTCGACCGAGAACAGCTCTGGATAATGCTCGGGCAACTGTACAAGCTCAAGTTGTCCGCGGTAGAGCAGGGCGGGAATTTGCTGAACCATTTGGGTCAACTGACTATACAGCACCGGAAATACGACCAGCAAAGTACCGATCACAAACACAATAAACCCGATGTAGACAAATCCAACCGCCACCGGCCTTGGCAAGCCAAGATCGGTAAAGCGCCCGACTAGGCCTTCCAGAACATACGCGATTACGATTCCGGCAATCACGGGCGCCAAAATTGTCCCGGCATATGAAATGATTAGTGCTGTTGCCAGCAGAAACAGCGTCAGAAAAACGATTTGAGGGTTGGAGAGCTGAACCTTGAGCCAATCGACAAAATAATTCATGTCTTCATTTCTCCCTTATGTGATGGGATCTGGATGAACTGTCGTGGTATGCGAGATGCATGCAGTGGATTCCAGCATTTTTCCGACGGAACAATATTTCTCTACCGCAAGCTTAACTGCACGCTGCACTTTTCCCTGATCCAGGTTGTTGCCGAAAACAGCAAAGTGGAGCCGGATATCGCTGAACACGGCAGGTATCTGGTCGGCTCGTTCTCCGGTGACTTCGATACGACAGTCTGATACATTCTGCTTCATTTTTTTCAAGGTCGACATTACGTCAATGGCACTGCATCCAGCCAGCGCACCAAGCACCATTTCCATTGGCCTTGCTCCCCTGTCCTGCCCACCCACAGCCTCGGAACCATCGATTTCAAATCGTTGGCCGCTCTCCGTAGATGCAGAGAAGTGCACGCCATCATTCAAGTGTAATGCAACTTTCATACAACCTCTTCAAATAATTCACGGAGTTTCGACCCCGGGTCCTCGGCACGCATCAAGGATTCTCCAACCAGAAAGACATTGACTTGATTGGCTCGCATCAGGGCAACGTCATACTTGCTGTGGATACCGCTTTCGGTAACCACAATCCGATCTTCCGGAACTGCATCCAGCAACCTGATCGTGGTCTCAAGCGAAGTCTCAAAGGTATGCAGATTGCGATTGTTGATGCCGATCAACCTGCAAGGCAGCGCAAGTGCCTGCTCAAGCTCTGCGGCATTGTGAACCTCGACCAGCACATCCAGGTCGACCTCATACGCAATCTCGGCAAGCCGCTTCAGTGCTGCAGGTTCCAGGGCGGCAACGATCAACAAGATGGCATCAGCACCAAGTGCCCGCGATTCATGAACCTGATAGGGATCGATTATAAATTCCTTTCTAAGCACGGGCAGGGAACAAGTGGTCCTGACGGCTTCGATAAAACGGTCGTGACCATGAAAATAAGTCTCGTCAGTCAACACGGACAAGCAGGTCGCGTTTGCGTTTTCATAGCTCCTTGCAATTGATGCCGGGTCAAAATCCTTGCGAATAATGCCCTTGCTCGGTGAAGCCTTCTTGATCTCGCAAATTACTGCAGGCAGGTCTTTCGAAAGCCGCCTTTCAATGGTAGCGGCAAATCCGCGACATGGCAACAAATCACGGTTTCGCTCAATCAGTTCATCCATCGGCAAAACAAGGTTGCGAGTATTGACTTCACTGATTTTTGTAGAAATGATTTGCTTGAGGATGTCACGCATTCAGAGGCCTTTCAGTGATGAGTGCCCCAGAAAATTTTCGAGCAGGTCATAGCCGAAATGGGTGGCAATGGACTCGGGATGGAACTGCACGCCATCAACTGGCAGTTCGCGATGCCTGACCGCCATGATTTCCTGATCGTCGGTCCATGCGGTGATTTCAAGACAATCCGGAATGGAATTGCGCTCAATGACCAGCGAGTGATAACGGGTTGCCTTGAACGGGTTATCCACGCCCTCGAAAATGCCGTCATCAGAATGATAAACCATGGATGTTTTTCCATGCATGACTTTTTCTGCCTTGACTATTCTGCCCCCGAATGACTGGCCGATGCTTTGGTGACCAAGACACACACCCAGAATCGGGATGCTGCCTGCCAGATGATTCACCGCAGAGACTGAAATGCCGGCTTCGTTGGGGGTGCAGGGGCCGGGCGAGATGACTAGGTATTCAGGAGCCATCCGTTCGATTCCCTCCGGGGATACCTGGTCATTGCGAAGTACCCTTACATCCTGCCCCAGTTCCCCGAAATACTGAACGAGGTTGTAGGTAAAGGAGTCATAATTGTCAATGATGAGAAGCACAGTTCAAATTGCTCATTGCTCCGAGACGGGGAGTAAGATCCTGTTCCCGGTTGTTCAGCTGTTCAGCCAGCCAACGAGGGCCTTGTCAGGATCGCTGATTTCACTGATTGACTGATACCAGTATCGTTCCCAGCCCTTTTTGGGAAGCGAGGCAAACAACATCAGGTTAAGTGGATAGTGTTCGCTATCCGTACATTTGCGAAAATCATCCCTGAACAGGAATATGGCCTTGTTCCATGCCATGGCAAGACCCAGTTCCACCATCACCCCCTCATCTGGTGGACAGCCGTTGACCACGGCGAACAGTCCATCTGCCTCCCGAACATCGGACACATCATTTTGCGCAACCCGATAGGCCCAGCCAGACTCTGCGAAATCAATCTGATTGTTTCGGGCGAAAGGTTCCCAGACTTCCGCTCCCACGGATTCAAGTGCACCCGCAAGATCAACCAGAGGGCCATCCTGGAGTTGTTTGGCAAACCCATACGGATTGGCAAGATAAAGGGTCTTTTTGGGCATGTTTACATCATTTGCTTTTTCCATTAAGTATAACCCGATGATTTTGCTGTATGGACATGCATCTTTCGGGAATTATATACAAAAGTAACATGTGAGCTTGTGCTATGCGCCATGATGATTCGGACGATTGCCCAGACGGCCAAGGTCAGCAGGCCTACCCACATGAATCTTGACGCATTTCTGCGTCAACAGACTGAATTGTGGAACACCACACTGGAGGGGAGGCAAGACTGCTACGAGAAGACAGGACGCAGAACAGTATGTTACTTGAATATATAATTCCTCATCTTCACACTGTATTTTGCACTGTAGTGTATAAGGTTCAAGTTGTCCGCACGAAGTGTTTTTGATGCTTTTGTGTCATCTATACAGTCATGATTTCATGTCTCTATGACTCATCTACGATGGGGCTTTCTGCGCCAAAAGGTCCTGGCATCTCAATTTTCACTGGATCCGTACAGCCCTTCACCAACCATTTCAATGGCGCGCAAGACGGCACTGGCCTTGTTCATCGACTCCTGCCACTCTGCTAATGGTTCTGAGTCAGCAACAATTCCCCCGCCCGCCTGAACATGAGCCTGCTGGTCCCTTACGACAGCGGTGCGGATGGCAATCGCCATATCCATGTTCCCGTTCCATCCGACATATCCGATTGCTCCGGAGTAGACACCTCTTCGATGCGGTTCAAGTTCTTCGATTATTTCCAGAGCACGGATTTTCGGTGCACCGGACAGCGTCCCCGCTGGAAAAGATGCCCCCAGGACATCGATGGCATCAAGCCCCTCCTTGACTTGACCGGTGACATTGGAAACGATATGCATGACATGCGAATATTTCTCGATAGTCATCATGTCGGTAACCGAGACAGTGCCTGTCAGGGAGACTCTGCCCACATCGTTTCGGCCGAGATCAACCAGCATCAAGTGCTCGGCATTCTCTTTTGGGTCGGCCAGAAGTTCCGTGACCAGGCCTTCATCTTCCTCCTCCGTGGCCCCGCGATGGCGTGTGCCTGCGATTGGGCGCAGGGTAATTGTGTCGTTTTCAAGTCGTACCAGTACTTCCGGTGATGATCCGGCAATATGGAAATCACCGAGGTTGAAATAATACATATAGGGTGAGGGATTGAGGGTGCGAAGCGCCCGGTAAAGATCAATCGCCCGTCCAGGATAATCCAGGGCAAGTCGTTGCGACAGCACGATCTGAAATGCATCGCCTTCGTAGATGTAGTGCTTGCACTTGTCTACCGCATCGAGATACTTTTCCCTTGGAAAAAAATACCGTAATTCGGATGGCCCTGATGCTTCCGAATCGACAGGTGGTTTCATGCCTGTTTGCGGGCGCTGCTCGCGTAGACGTTGAATCAGGTGGTCGAGACGCGACTGCCCCTTCTCCCATGCATCCGGATGTTCAGGGTTGGCATGGATGACCAGATACATGCGACCTTTCAGGTTGTCAAAAACCACCACCTCACTTGAGTTGAGCAACAGGATGTCCGGAGTATTGGCAGGGTCCGCAGTTGCACAGGTATCGAGGCGTGATTCGATATATTGAATCGTGCCGTACCCGAAATATCCCACCAGACCTCCAGTAAATCTGGGTGCATTCGCAATCTCCGGTGACCGGTAGAGATTCTTGAACTTGCGAACTTCGTTTAATGGATCATCGCTTTCAAATTCCTGTACGACATCACCATCAACAATTCGCACCGTATGGGCATTGATCTCGAGACGGCTGTTGCAGGCAAGGCCAATAATGGAGTAGCGGCCCCATTTTTCGCCACCCTCGACGGATTCAAGGAGATATGACCAGGGTTCATCCGCAAGCTTGAAATAGGTGCTGAGAGGGGTATCAAGATCGGCCAGCAGCTCCCGAATCAGGGGAATGCTGTTGTAACCCTGTTGACCCAGTCTGGCAAGCTCTTCCCTGCTAATCATATTATTCTACTGATCAAGTGATACGATTCGGGAACCACCCCAAACCCTCTGGAAAATCAGACACAATGTGGAATTTTGTCGACATGATCAATGAATATTGATGCTTTTCTACACAAGATAACGACACTTTAGATTGAAGCACTATTTTCCCGATTACTGATAAATGATGCGGTCTCGATTCGAGCATGCAGGTTTATGCGCTCTTGATTGCAAACCGCATCTGGTTGATCACGGTGTTGTAGCGATTGGAGTCCTGATCGAGTCCTGCCCCGAATATCGCACTGCCGGCAACAAAGGTATCGGCACCGGCCGTGGCAATTTCGGCAATGTTGCTTGGGCTTACGCCGCCATCTACCTCAAGTCTGATTGGTAGTGTATTCTGATCAATGATGCTTCGCATCTTGGCTAGTTTTGCCAGCGTTCCGGGGATGAAGTTCTGCCCGGCAAATCCTGGATTAACGGACATCAGCAGGACCATGTCGAGCTTGTCCAAAACATAGTCGAGGCAGGTGAGTGGGGTCGAGGGGTTCAGGGCCAGGCCAGGTCTGCAACCATGATCATGGATCAACTGCAGGGTCCGGTCAACATGGTTGCTTGCTTCGGGATGGAACGTGATATAGGTAGCGCCCGCTTCTGCAAAATCAGGGATTAGTCGGTCGACGGGCTTGACCATGAGGTGAACATCAATTGGTGCGGTGATCCCATGATTTCTGAGGGCACGGCAAATGATGGGGCCAAAGGTCAGGTTTGGCACATAGTGGTTGTCCATGACATCGAAGTGCACGAAGCCAGCTCCCGAAGCCAGAACATCCTCAACTTCCTGCCCGAGTCTTGCGAAGTCAGCGGAAAGGATGGAGGGTGCAATTACTGGGTCCTGTCTCATTTCGAAATACTCCATCTATTGGAGGTTGGTAGAAGTGCTATCCCTGAATCCCCAGAAACAGCGGATTGCCATTACGTATCAATTGTATGAGAAACCGCCCTCGAGCATTTTGAATAACGTTTTTAAGTTCGGCGACACTGGTGATTTTCTTCCGATTCACATTGAGTATGATATCGTCCTGCATAAGACCGGATTTCTCGGCAGCAGATCCGGGGTCAACACTCTCGATGATGACTACCTGACCATAATTGCCATACGAGCCATTCACGAATGCAGCGCCTTCGAATCTTGACGACAGGGTGGTTCTGCCGAGGGCTTTTCGGCTATCATCTCGGGCCTTGATGGTGATTTCTTCCGAATACAGGACCCCGTCGCGATAATACTCTATATCGAACGAATTGCCGGGTCGGACCAGTCCGATGGCATTTCTGAGATCGGAAGAGCTGTTCACGGGATTGTCATTCAGTCGGATTACGATATCGCCTTCCTGAAGCCCGGCCTCATCGGCGACGGTGTCTTCAACGATGTCAACAATGATGGCCCCGCTCTGGCCTTCCAGATTGAACGCTTCTGCAAGTGCCGGGGTCATGTCCTGGATACGAACCCCGAGAATGCCACGTTTGACATTTCCATGCTCAACAATCTGTTCCATGAGGCTCATCGCCATGTCAATCGGAATAGAAAGGCCAATTCCGATACTGCCCCCGCTCCTCGAAAAGATTGCGGAATTGATGCCGACCAATTCACCATGCAAATTGACCAGTGCACCCCCGGAATTACCGGGATTGATAGAGGCATCGGTCTGAATGAAGTCTTCATAGCCACCGAGGCCCAGCCCGCTCCGACCGAGGCCGCTCACTATTCCCGAAGTCACGGTCTGGCTTAAACCGAATGGATTGCCTATGGCCACCACAAAGTCCCCGACCCGCAGGTTTTCGGAAATGCCGATTTCGATTTCTGTCAGGTTATCCGGTTCGACCTGAATCACGGCAACATCACTGGCCTTGTCGGTACCGACCACCGTGGCAGTAAATTCACGCCCGTCTTCGGTAGTCACCAGAATCTCGTCAGCCTTGTCGATCACATGGTGATTGGTCAGGATATGTCCCTGCCTGGCATCGACGATGACGCCGGATCCCAGACTGCTTGAGCGGTTTCTCTGTTGTGGAATATTGAAGAAGCGCCGAAACATGGGGTCGCGCAGGATCGGGTGATCGTCATAGCTGATGTTCGTGGTGGTGGAGATGTTGACGATCGCCGGTCGAATAGTCTCCAGCATCGGTGCAAGGCTTGGAACAGCACCGGAGGCTATCAGCGATGACAATGCGCCCGAAGCCAGTGTCGGGGTTATCGACGAGAGCATCAACAAGGAGCCGAACATGGCACTGACTGCCAGTTTCCAAACCCTGGGCATACTGGCTCCAGGTTGAATCTTGCTGTTGATGGTCTTCATCTTTGTTGTTGGGTACATGACTTCAGACAGGCAGAGCGATACCCGTCTTTTCGGAATATAACCGGAAAAAAACTCTCGTCCATTTCAGTGCTGCCGTATTTCCTGTAGCGTCCGTAAATTGGCCCGACATTTCCGGCATGAAAGCGGCTGTCTGAAGACATGCAGTGCGAGACCACGGTATGCCGAGGCTGCCGGGAGTGATTGCAGCCTGAACCGTGCCAGGTCTTTCCATGGTGAAATACCACGTCACCAGCATTAACTTCAATCGCATCAATCGAGTAATCATCAATTCCCAGCTCTTTTGCCGTGTACTTGAGTGCCTCATGATAATCATCGGGAGCATGAAAGGTGAATTTCCGGGTTTGCAGGGGCCAGTGATTGGAGTGGCGTACGTATTCGATTGTGCCGGCATTCCTTCTTGTTTCATCCAGTGCCATCCAGCAGGTGACCATGGAAGGCGGATCAACCCATTCCTGATAGGTGTCGTCCTGATGAAAGCCTACCTGCCTGGCTCCTGGCGGTTTCCAGATTACATTGTCCTGATTGATGCGGGAGCCGGGCCAGCCCATCAGTTCTGCACAAATCTGGCCGACCCGTTCATCAAGAACCAGTCGTGCAATCGCACGGTCGGATTTCCAGCCATTGCAAATCTGCCGGGTCAGGCTGGTGTCTGAACTGCCGAAACGCCAGTTCCACTCGTCTGGCTGCAGCCCGGTTTCAAATTCACCGCGAAACAATTTCCCGAATCTCGATCGGGCTTCATCTACCCGTTCTCTGGAATTGAAATTCCTGACGACAAGGTAGCCGTTTTCCTCGAATTCGGCGCGTTGTTGTGAGGTCAGAGTCATGGTTGGCAGTCATTCAGTCAGTTTGAATGGTGTCGTTCGGGTTGGTCAACAACAGTGGACACCTGATGAATAGATCGACTGCTTCGTGGTGATCCGATACATGCTATCAAGGGCGAACATCACCAGTCCAGGCAGTATAGGGGGTCATCAAGTCAGGGCCAAAGTGTTGGTAGTTTTGGTATTATGTAGCATAATCCATATTCAATCAACGAAACCTCAAGACTCTAATCACCGTTTCAATATCTTGTGATGCAGCATTTTGACGTAATCATCATTGGCAGTGGCCCTGCGGGCAAGACAGCGGCCATTCAGGCGGCCAAGCTTGGCAGGCATGCCGCAATTATTGATGGCATGGTTGGGGTCGGCGGCGTCTGTGTGCATACCGGCACCATACCAAGCAAAACCTTGCGTGAGACGGTACTCAATCTGACCGGATGGCGAGAACGTGGATTTTACGGTCGTGCCTACCGTGCCAAATCCGATATTCAGGCTTCCGATCTGATGCAGAGACTCAGCATGACGCTGCAAAGCGAGGTGGATATCCAGCAAGACCATCTGGTTCGAAACGGGGTGCAGATTGTGCAGGGGTTTGCACATTTTATTGATGTCGGGACCATAGGTGTGGACATACCCAATGGAGACATTCTTTCCCTGTCGGCCGATCGCTTCATCATTGCTGTCGGTACCCAGACCTATCGGCCTGATGATGTACCGTTTGATGGTGAAAGAGTGATTGATTCAGACGAGGTCACATGCATGAAGAAGCTTCCACGCACCCTGACCGTGATCGGTGCCGGGGTGGTTGGGGTTGAGTACGCAACGATTTTCAAGACGCTGGATATAAATGTCACGTTGGTCGAACCCCGAGAGGGCATGCTGGATTTCATGGATCAGGAAGTACTGATGCATTTCCGTCATGAGATTGTCGATAGCGGTCTGAGGCTGCAATTTGGACAGGCAGTCAAGAAGATTGAGGTCAGGGAGAACGGCAACTGTGCAGTGATTCTTGAAAACGATCGGGGGATTGCTTCAGACATGGTCTTGTTTGCTGCGGGCCGGGTTGGAAACACCGGCAGGCTTGGACTTGAAAACATAGGAGTGGAAACGGACCATCGAGGACGCCTAACCGTGAATGATCGATTCCAGACCGCACAGCCGAATGTGTATGCCTGTGGTGACGTGATCGGTTTTCCGAGTCTGGCATCAACTGCGCTGGAACAGGGTCGAATTGCGGTACTGGATGCATTGGGCGAGAAAGTCTACAACAAGCCGAAATATTTTCCTTACGGTATTTACGCGGTTCCGGAGATGTCTACTGTAGGCATGACGGAGGAGGAGGTAATAAAAAGGAAGATTCCATATGAAACAGGCCTTGCAAAACTCCGTGAGACTTCTCGCGGCAAGGTTATGGGCCTTCGTTCGGGTGTTCTGAAGGCGATCTATTCCACAAAGAGTCGAAGGTTGCTTGGTGTGCATATTGTCGGGGAAGGAGCTACAGAGCTGATTCACATTGGTCAGGCGGTGTTAACCCTGAAAGGCACCATTGACTACTTTCTGGAAAATGCCTTCAATTATCCGACTCTGGCTGAAGCCTACAAGGTAGCAGCATTGCATGCTCACAACAGAATGATCGAACTGGAGCATTAGGCGGCGTGGTTTCATGATGGGTTTTCTGAAGAACCTGTTTGGGTCAGGGCGAGCGACTGTCAAAAAACAGGAGACAGTGACCTACAAGGGGTTTACCATTCAGCCCTGTCCAAAAAATGTGTCACATGGATGGACGACGGAAGCAGTCATGACGTTTGAGAGGGATGGACAGACGCAGACCCGCCGGTTTATTCGGGCGGATATTTCGTTGAGTCGTGAAGATGCGGTTGACCTGACCCTGAACAAGGCACAGGCCATGATTGACTTTATGGGCGAGAAGTCATTTCGAGAGTGAGCGAAGCCTCCGGCACTCCATGCCGACAAATCAGCAGAAGTGCTTTACAGTCTATCTGCTCAAGAGAGAGTACATCAACATTGCAACATGAATTGCTTCTCGCTCCGTTCCCAGCGCAATCTGGTGCCTACATGATGTTCCGTCAGCCAGGATGATGGCCTGGTGGTCGGCCTCCCGTACTGCGGGAAGCAGGTCAAGTTCGGCCATGGCCTGGGAAACCCGGTACGTGTCTTTTGCGTAGCCAAAAGCACCTGCCATTCCGCAGCAACCCGATGTGATGGTCTCGACTTCAAGGCCTGGAATTCGCGAAAGACTGCGTTCCACATGAATCATCTGGTCAAAGGATTTCTGGTGGCAGTGGCCATGCAGCAGGGCAAGGCCACTGGCTTGCTGAAATTCCAGTGCCGGGTTTTCCATTTCGATAAATTCTTCGAAGAGATACGACATCATGGCAAGCTGTTCCGATTCCTGATTCCCCATCAATACCGGTATCTCATCGCGTAGTCCCAGCATGCAGCTCGGTTCAAGTCCGACGATCGGTATGCCTTTTTCAAGATAAGGCCTGGTAGCTTCAAGCAAGCGTTGAACTTCCTGCCTTGCTTCGTCAATCATGCCGGTAGTCAGATAGGTACGTCCGCAGCATAAAGGCCGATGCCCATCAGCGCTCATCAGGGCATGTACTCGAAAGCCAGCTGTAGCCAAGACCTGTCTTGCCGCATGCAGATTAGACGGTTCAAACCAGGTATTGAAGGTGTCGGCGAACAATACAACGGGCTTGCCATCTGCTGGGCCTTCGGTTGCCGGATTGAGGTAGGGATTTGCAGACCATCTGGGCAGTGGTCGCCTGTAGCTCATGCCCGTAGCAGGCTCTATCCATCGGCGAAGACCCTTGAAACGCGAAGGAAGGTTGCTCAAGCCATACATGCGTGAAGCATAAGGGGCATATCTCGGCAAATGCGCAATCAGTCTCTGATGAAGGTCTGAGCCCAATGCCTCATGTCGTGCCGCGTTCACCTCAATTTTCATTCTGGCCATGTCCACGCCAGTCGGACATTCGCGGCGGCAGGCCTTGCAACTGACGCAAAGCCGCATGGACTCCTTCATTCGTTCATCAGTAATGGCCCCTTTGCCGAGCTGGCCCGAGATGGCCAGACGCAACACGTTTGCCCTGCCTCTCGTTGCATGACGTTCATCCCGAGTTGCACGAAATGACGGGCACATCACTCCTCCGGCAAGTTTTCGGCAGGCACCATTGTTATTGCACATCTCGACAGCGCCCTGAAGTCCGCCGCCCTGACCGGTCCATCCGTGCCAGTCAAGTGCTGTCTTCATCGCTGGTACCGAATAATCCGGTGGAAATCGAAATAGGCTTGCGTTGTCCATCCTAAGTGGATTGACGATCTTGCCAGGATTCATGAGGCCATCAGGGTCAAACAGTTTTTTTACTTCCTTAAAGGTCTCGGTGATCCGCTTCCCATACATTTTCTCGTGAAATTCCGAGCGGCAGATTCCGTCACCATGTTCGCCCGAGTGTGAACCCTTGTACTCAAGTACCATGTCGAAGCATTCCTCGGCGATGGCACGCATTGCCTTTCTGTCCTGATCAAGGCGAAGATTCAGAACCGGTCGGACATGCAGACAACCGACTGATGCATGTGCATACCACGTTCCCTCTGTCCCGTGCTTGTGAAAGATATCCGTCAGTCGGCTCGTATACTCGGAAAGATCTTTCAGTTCCACCGCACAGTCTTCCACAAAAGACACGGGTTTTCTGTCGTCACGCATCGACATCATGATATTGAGTCCGGCTTTTCTGACCTCAAAAACCGAATTTTGAAATGCAGTGTCAATGGCTTCGACTACCCCGCCCCGTCGCTCTTTCGGATTGGTGAAGCTGTAACCCAGATCAGACATCATCTCGCTCAATGCCCGTAGCCGCTGACGGTTTTCATCCGGATCTTCCTCGGCAAATTCGACCAACAGTACGGCCTCGGGTTCACCGTTCAACATGCTTTCCATGGTGTTTTGGAACAGCGGAATTTCTCGGGAAAGATCAATCATGGTCCGATCCATCAATTCCACGGCAACCGGCCCCAGAGATACCAAATGCTGGGTAGCATCCATGGCTGCATGGAAGGTCGGAAAATGACAAATTCCGAGCAATTTGTGTTTTGGGATCGGGGATAGTTTCAGGGTGATGCTCCGAAAGTACGACAGAGTTCCTTCCGAACCAACCAGCAGGTGCGAGAGATTGGGGGATTGCATTCTGGGGGTTAGTGCATCAATGTTATAGCCCCCTACGCGGCGCAACACCTTTGGAAACCGGCGCTCAATCTCATGTTGTTCGCGATTTCCAATATTCAGCAGGGCCATGATCAGCGGATGAACATCCGTGGAATGAATATCGACATCCGAAAAACCGATTGTTTCCGCATTGGGTAGCATGGCATCGATGCGGACCACGTTATCGCGCATGAGTCCGTACCGGATTGATCGACTTCCGCAGGAATTATTTCCAGTCATGCCGCCCAGGGTTGCCCGACTGCTGGTTGAGACATCAACCGGAAACCACAGGTTGTGGGGCTCTAGCTTCCGGTTCAGTTCATCCAGGACAATACCGCTTTCAACCTGACACTCAAGATTATCCGAATCAATGTCCAGCAGACGGTTGAGGTGCTTGCTGGTATCCACCACAATACCCTCGGTTACAGTCTGACCACACTGGGATGTTCCGCCGCCCCGTGGCAGTATCGGAATGCTGTTTTGCGAGGCATAGTCGAGAATCTCGGCAATATCTTCTTCACGTTTTGGAACCACGACCGCAAGTGGCATCATTTGATAGGCTGACGCATCCGTTGCATAAAGGCCCCGGTCAAAGTGATCGGTCAATACCTCGCCCTGTACTCGTCTGGCCAGGTCCTTCTGCAAAGCATGGATTTCAAGCATGGTGTGAGCCAATATAAGTGATAAGACTATGATACCCTGAGTTTCCACTGCAAAGTAGAACTCGGGAAACAAGAGAGCCGAGGCTTTTGCGTTGGAGCAAATTTCCGATAGCCGACATGATCATGCGGCGAGGTTTCTGACGATCGAGCGCATGGACTCATGGCATCTGGAGTCGATTGCGAAGTTCGCCATCGCCAGCATGGTGGTCAGTGAAACCGTAATGTGGAACGTGACCGCCCTGATGCCCTGCACCGACAGGTCATCCATCATGAAGTGCCTTCACGGAACGCTTCGCATAGGCCTTTTTCCACTTGGGTGTGGCCGGAGGCAGCACGTTGACATTGCGCAGGTGATTGGGGTCAACCGTCATGCACACAGTTCCCGCCCTCCGTCCCCATCGCCATGGTGATCCGAAAGTCAATCGGAAGCCTGTAATCCACGTCACTGAGCATATGCAGCCCGCATCGAGAACCCTCTTCCCGGTCATTGCCCGGAAAACACGCACTAAGATGTGGCATATCAGCCTTTTCACCAGCCAGTCTGCATCAGGTCGATTTCTTGAAGAAGCAGGAATATATGCTGTTCAACAGGGTGAGCACACCTGCAATGATCAGGGTAATCGCAATCGGTCTCGAGAAATACCCGGACCATTCGAAGTGCAGCATCTGCATGGCCTGGGCAAACGTTTGTTCGCCGATTTTTCCCAGAATCAGCCCAAGCACGATCCCGGCCACGGAATATCCGGACCGACGCAGGAAAAACCCGACAATACCGGCAATGAACATCACCACAATATCAATCGGCAAGCCCCTGACCGCATAAGCACCAACGGTAGCAAGCAAGAGAATCACCGGAGCCAGAAACTGAAATGGTATACGGAGCAGGTTAATGATGGTCTTGGTCTCAAGAAATCCAATCAGCAGGATGGACAGGTTGGCAAAGAACATGGCAGCGAAAACAACCCACACCAGATCGGCACTGTTTAAAAACACCAGGGGACCGGGCTCCATGTCATGCATCTGGAAAACAGCAACCATCATTGCGGTCAGTGCACCACCGGGAAGCCCAAGAGCCAACAGCGGAATCATTGCAGCACCGGTAGCCGCGTTGTTCGCCGTTTCCGAGGAAACCACCCCTTCCATTTTTCCCGTGCCGAATTCCTTGCTGTCCCTGGACCAGCGCACCGCTTCGTTATAGCCCATGAATGCCGCCAGAGTGGCCCCAATGCCGGGCAGAATACCGCAGAAAAAGCCAATCACGATGGATCGAAGGACTGCAACCTTCTGGGCAAACAGTTCTGCCAGACTCGGAAAATCGACTCCGACCTTGGGTGCACTGTAAGAACCTCGGGCTTTCTTTTCGACTTGCACAAGTACTTCCGAAACCGCAAAAAAACCGAGAATTGTCGGGATGAAGTGAATACCCGCCAACAGGTAGGGCATGCCAAAATCCCAACGCTCGATACCGCCGACCGGGTCCAGGCCGACCACCGCAATCAGCAGGCCAAGCAGGATCGACAGCCACCCTTTCCAGAAGGTCTTGGCTCCAACGGAGGAGGCTACCGCCAGCCCGAAAAACACCAGGGCAAAAATCTCCGGCGGACCAAACGCGGAGATCGCCCAGCCGGCAATCGGCGCGGTAGCAATCATCATGATAACGGCAGAGACGGTACCGCCGATCGCAGAACAGGTTACAGCGGCTCCTACGGCCTTGCCCGCCTGCCCTTTTTGAGTCATGGGATAGCCGTCAAAGGCAGTCGGTGCATTCTCCGGTGCTCCCGGAATATTGAACAGGATTGCGGTAATCGCACCGCCGTAGACACCCGTACAGTAGATTACGGAAAACAGCATGATGCCATGTTCCGGGGAAAGGTGCGCCGTAAACGGAAGCAGGATGGCTGCCAGGGTCAGCATGCTGACACCGGGTATCGCACCGAACAGCATGCCGCCAATTACCCCTCCCAAAAAAATCAGGATGCCAAGCGGGTCACCGAATAACGCAATGGTTCCGTTTATGAAATTGTTCAGGGTGTCCATTGCGCGGTTACTGCAACAGATTCACGATGCCGGTACCGAACTCATAAAACGGACTGATGACTCCGGTCGGCAGACCAACATAAAGCAGACTTACGAATAACGCCAGCATGATGCCCATGACCAGCGCACCGATCATGACCATGTTTTTCCAGCGTCTCTCCCCCATCAGGTACATCGTACCCAATATGAAAAATGGCGCAGTGAAGTAAAAGCCGAAATCCTGGAGAAAAGCACCGAACAGCAAGGGCAGAGTCAGCATCCCGCCAATATGATTGCCGCGAATCGCCAACAGGAATATGCCCAGCAAGACTGCAGCAGTCAGCAGTTTTGCCTGGTTCAGGCCGGCCTTGTCCAGAGACAGCCAGTCGCCCACAATCCCCGGTACATTCATGTAGAAGAAGGGAATCGTCATTATCAGAAATGTCCATGCAAGCCATTTCGGATTATTGTGGTCCGAAAGTTCTGCCACCCGTTCGGCGCCATCATCAGAGGCCTTGCCCAGCATTTCCGATCCCTGTGAATCGCCTCGCAGCCATTGGCCGAGCAACTGGCCAATGGCAGCAACTACAATCAACAGAAGCAGTGCCCTGGGCCATGCAGAAGCCCCATACCTGTAAATTTCGATTTCCTGATTGAAATCAAACGAGTTGACAAACAGCAACAACGCGAGCGAAAGCCAGGCCGCTGCCTCGACGATATGGGCAACACGCAGGTTCTTCATGCTGGAGTGAAATCAGGCAATACCCTGGCATCCGAAATGCCAGGGCACGTGAATTCAGGGAAGCAATCTATTTGACATCAAGGCCCATCTCCTTGTAGACCTCTCTGTATTGATCGATGGTGGCAGCAATCAGTTCGCGAGCACCTTCCGTATCCCGATAACTGTCGATTAGATGCATGTACTTGCTTTCGTTGTAGTCCTGATAGCTCTGTTGGCAATAGGCTTTCTGAAATGCCCACTTCAGCCATGCGACCCGGTCAGCTGGTGCATCCTTATGTACGTAGAAACCGCGAAATCGATACAGCGGGTCAAAATCAAGTCCGGCATCAGAAAGAGCAGGGACATCAGGAAAAGCCGAAGGCGCTTCTGGAAGAATGGTCAGGATTGGCTTGAAAGTGCCTGCATCCAGAAATTTTCGGACATCGCCGGGTTGCTCGAACAGTGCATCAACCTGACCCCCGGCCAGAGCACCGTATCGCGGCGCACCCTTGTCAAAGGAAATCTGCTGAATGCTTATGCCGGTCGCATCGGATATGGCCTTCATGGTTACCCGTTCCATGGACCCTTCCTTGGATACATTGGCGATGGTGGCTTTTCCATCCTGTGCCTTTACCCATTCTACAAAAGAGTTCCAGTCGGTATACCGGTCTTCGTTGGTTCGGATGAAGATTTGTGAAAAGGTGATTTGTGAAATAACCAGCGGAATCAGGTCAGAAGCCGGGTTGGGCTTGCTTGAGTCCAGCGCATGGGCACTTGAAGCATCGTCAATATGTTCCAGTACGGAGTATCCGTCGGAGGGTAGCGCCATATAGGCAGTCATACCGACTGTTCCGGAGCCGCCGGGCTTGTGGTCGCGATTGATATTGACGTCGGTCAACTCGGTTACAGCCTGGGCCATGGCTTGTGCGACCTGCCCGGAACCCCCGGCCGGACCATAGGGTACGATCATGGTCAGGGCACGTTCCGGAAAACCATCCGGACCCGCAAGACTGGCTGGCAGAGCGTCGGTGGCGCATGCAGCAAACGATGCATTCGAGACCAGCGTCATGCTGCATGCAAGCAATCCCGAAGCAATATATTTTGTAAGTTTCATTCTTAATCCTCATTCATTGGTTCAAACGATGGCGGCAAAAACCACCATCGAAAGTATTGGTTATCTGTCTGGAATGGGTGCCCGGAACTGCGGTCATAACCGAATTGCGAGCACGCAATGTTCGACTTTGTAATTGATGAGCTCAATCGCTCACATGCGTGGATTCTACACCATCGAGCCTGATTACAGACGAATTTGCGACTTGACCGAGTTGCCGTCCTTGATCGGGGTAGATGCCGGCAATCTATCATTATTGGCTTGCAATGAGCCGGTTCACCGGAATTTCTCAGAGCAGTGCCCGCCAGATCATGCTGCCGCCGGAGGCGATCAGCACTCCAAGAATCAGGCGATAGAAAATTGAATCCTTGACATGTTTTCGGATTGATCGCCCGATCAGCAATCCCATCGAAAGCGGAATCACGGCGAGTCCCGAGAGCAGTGCGAGTCGAGCATCCATTACCCCCATGACGACCAGCAATACGGCCCAGGGAACAACAGCACCAACGTAGAGAAAACTGATGGTATTGACGAACTTGTCCTTCGAAAGCGTTGGCAGGGAGACAAGATACAGAATCATCATTGGTCCGAACATGGAAGAGAGACCGCCAATCAATCCGGCACTTCCGCAGAATGCAACGCCAGCGAACCTCTCGAAATGAGCGGGTATCATGATCTTGCGTTTGGACCCCTGAATCAAGGTAAAGCAGATGACCATTATTCCTACAATTGTCAACAATACCTTCTCTTCTATGCCGGAGAGAATCCAGACACCGAACCAGGTTCCGGCAAACAGGGCTGTCAAGGCGGGCCAGAACCGCCTTATAGTCTCAAGTGGTCGTTCGGCGTCGTACGCTTGCCAGAGGTTGGCGACTACTACGGGAATTGCCATAATGACAACGGCTTCATGAACAGGCAGAACCAGTGCCATCATGGGCACAGTGAGAAGGGGCGTTCCAATCCCCAGAACTCCCTTTATCAGTCCCCCGCAGGCCATGGCAAGGGCACACCAGACGAGTATCCATGGCGCGAGATCCAGATTCATTTGAGGATTACATGTTTCAGTAATCCCAATTCCACAGGGTGTTGTATCTCATAGTGGAATAGGGGAAAGAAATTTCATTATGAATCAGGATTTTGAGCAAAAATTCGGGCAAAATATCGCCTAGAACTTCAGTCTAAATGGTCCTTGCCCGCCCAATTGCTTCTCATCGGATTCTCATGCTGCGAAACACGATTTCTCCCTATGCATTATTCGGGCATTGCGTTCCTTCAGGCATGTTCAGAATCAAGAATCGGGCTCCAATTTCAGAATGAAGCCTGTTTAGGCTGGACAAAATTTTGTCTCTCAACTCCAAAGCTATAACTCGTGTAAGTTTTTCTGCCTCCATACCTTCATGAAAAACTGCTTCATGTATCTTGTCATAGAAATCCAGATGCTTTTCATTTCGCTTCTTGGGCAATTCGTTTTTGGCAAACTCAAAACAGTACTCCTGAATTTGATAAGCATTGAAATCCTTGACCTGCTCAGTTGCATTAGTCAATTCCATGTCGGAAATTTCTGATGCGCCAATCTCCTGTGATGGTTTCTTGCCATAGTCCGCCAAGGATATTGGACTAGTTCTTTTCTCAAGCGGTTCATTAGGAAGAGAATGAAATATTTTTTCTAATTTGTCATTTATTTTCTCAATCTTCTCTTCAACCCTCTTCATGAATTCCTCGAAGGATTTTCTGTCGGAGTTGAAATTCCCTACCCATTTTCCAAAAGCAAAAATAATTCCAGTTGCCATAAAAACCACGGCAACCCAAATCCAGGGTGGTATTTCCTTCATGACAGATTCTTCAGCAACTTGCACTTGCTTTTCATAACATATCAAGCAAACTATATCATATATCGTAGTGCCACACCGTTTTTTATTTCTTTCAGAATCAATCTGTTAAGCTACTGCATGTTAAATCTGGGATAGCATGTCTCCATTAGTTCAAATTCATATGTGATTGTTGTGCTGTCAAAGATATACCGCTTTTATAGTCAACAGAGATTCCTATTGCGCCGCAACACGCAGAATGATATGTTGCTTAACTATATATTTCCATTCATTTTATTCCATGTTTATTGAGTCGGCTGTCTTGACTGGATACAATCCGCATTGGATGGTTCCGCAAACCATCCGAATCAAATAGATTATTGGACAAGCCGGTCATTACATGTCGTCACAAATCGAGAATAACGCTGAACGTCGGATTATAAGGGAATCAATGACTAGGGCCCGATCAGCGATGCTGGCTATAGCGGGCTATAGCCAGGAGCAGATCGATGAACTGGTCACCGCTGTAGCCTGGTCCCTGTACAAACCGGAAAACGCACGCAGAATAGCCGAACTTGCGGTTCAGGATACCGGAATTGGCAATGTTGAAGACAAGGTCATAAAAAACCAGAGGAAGACCTTCGGCACCTTGCGTGATTTGATGCGCGCAAAAACCGTGGGGATTATTGAGGATTCACCACACCGCGGACTGGTCAAATATGCCAAGCCGGTCGGGGTGGTGGCCGCCATTACGCCATCAACCAATCCTTCTGCAACACCCGTGAATAAGTCCATGATGGCATTAAAGGGGGGCAATGCGATTGTATTGGCCCCCTCTCCGGCAGGCTGGAAAACCACTTCGGAGACAGCTGACCTGATGCGTAACGCAATTGCAAGAATTGACGCCCCCAGAGATCTTGTGCAAGTCCTGCCCGCACCAGTCTCCAGAAACATGACCAGAATGCTGCTTGAAGCTGCCGACCTGATCGTGGCTACAGGCTCCCAGACAAATGTGCAAAGCGCCTATACCAGTGGCACTCCCGCAATTGGTGTTGGGTCGGGCAATGTGCCGGTGATTATTGACGAGACCGCGAACCTGGAAGAAGCAGTCTCCAGGATAAAGGCCTCGAAGACCTTTGACAACGCAACCTCCTGCTCATCCGAGAATTCGCTGGTTGTTCTTGATGACATCTATGATTCAGCAATGAATGTTCTGGTTGAGGCCGGAGCGTATCGGGTACCACCGGATCGGCAGCCAGCAGTCCAGCAAGAACTCTGGAAAGATGGAAAACTGTCGCGCGACTTGATTGCGCGAGATGCAGACGTATTCGCCCGCGGCCTGAATCTCGGCGAAGAGGCGGAGCACTCGAAGTTCTTCCTGGTCGAGCAGGAGTCGTTTAATCCAGACTCGCCGTTTGCCGGTGAAAAGTTGTCCCTACTGCTAACCGTGTACAAGGCCAGTGACTTTGATCATGCCATACAACTGGTCAAGAACATATTGCTGGTCAACGGCCGCGGTCACTCGTGCGGGATCCATACATCCAGCCATGAACGAGCTGCCCGACTGGCCGAGGAAGTGGATGTGGTTCGAGTGCTGGTGAATCAGGCACATGCATTTGGCAACGGGGGAAGCTTCGACAATGCCATGCCGTTCACCCTGTCTATGGGTTGCGGTACCTGGGGCGGTAACAGCATCAGTGAAAACCTGAATTACCGCCACTTCATCAATATCACCCACCTGGTCACCACCATCGACGAGGACCGGCCCGAAGAGAAGGATCTGTTTGGAGCGTATCTGGAAAAATATGGGGAAAACTGACGTCCTGATCAAGATGCCTACTGTTTCCTCAATCATCAGCCAGCATGCTGCAGAGCAGCCTGAAAAGGCCTTCCTGATCCAGCCGGAGACGAATCAGTCAATCTGTTTTGCTGACTTGAAGCGAAATGTTGATGATATTTCACGCCACCTTGACGACATGGGGGTTTGCCAAGGCTCCAAAGTGGCTTTTATGCTGGACAATGGAATCTGGTCTGCCCAGCTCTTGCTTGGAATTATGGCCAGCAGCCGTGTTGTCGTACCGTTGAATGTGGTTGCTGGACAGAAGCATCTTGAATATGTGCTTGAGCATTCAGACGCTGAGGTTGTTTTTGTTGAAGCATGCCACATGCAGTTGCTTGAGACACTGATATCCGATACCAACTGCACTGCAGGCACTGTAATGGTGGATCCTGTCAGCGGCCCCATGTGGCCGAACCTCTCCGCCAGTGCAACCCCGGCTCACTCACCCAGCGAGGATGATTCCGCCCTGTTGTTGTATACATCGGGTTCTACCGGACTGCCCAAAGGTGCATTGCTGTCACATCGTGCCATCGTCAGCGGCGGCACCAATGTAGTCAGCGGGCATCAGCTTACAGAAGGCGATCGGGCACTTTGTGTGTTGCCTATCTATCATATCAACGGGGCCATGGTGACAATTGCTGCTCCGTTGGTCAGCGGCGGCAGCGTAGTCATCCCAAAACGATTCAGCGCCAGTACTTTCTGGAAACGGATCGCAGAGTATCAATGCTCATGGTCGAGTCTGGTCCCTACGATAATCAAATACCTGCTTGACCGATCCGCAGATGAAGAATTCACGTTTGGTGATGATGCAAGGCTTGAATGCTTTCGATTTGCCCGTTCCGCATCGGCTCCCTTGCCGGTGGTTGTCATGCGCGAGTGGGAGAGTACGTTTCATGTGCCGATGATTGAGACCCTGGGTTTAACCGAGACTGCCGGAACGGTGGCCTCCAACCCCATGCCCCCGGCACCGCGCAAGCCGGGCTCCGTGGGCATTGCATATGGCAATGACATAAGAATTTTTGACGAGTCCGGCAAGCAGTGTTTGCAGGGAACACGCGGCGAAATGGTCATACGGGGAAACAATATCCTGGACTGTTACTACAAGAACCCTGATGCAACATCGGCAGGATTTTTTGGCAACTGGTTCAGAACCGGGGACATCGCTTATGAGGATGAGGATGGCTATCTGTTCATTACCGGACGCATCAAGGAATTAATCATACGGGGAGGAGAAAATATCGCGCCCCGAGAAATCGATGATGTGCTGTACAGGCATCAGTCTATTCTGGAGGCGGCGGCGTTTGGGGTGCCTGATGAAAACTACGGTCAGGAGGTGGCAGCATGCGTGGTGGTGCGTGATGGTCACTCCTGCAGCGAAGACGAACTCCGGGGTTTTTGTGAACAGTCGGTGGGTGCAGTCAAGGCTCCGAAGAGAATCTACTTCATGGACGAGTTGCCCAAGGGGGCTTCTGGCAAGATTTTCCGGTTGCGTCTGGCCGATCTGGTTTCCTAGATGGTGTCTGCCGGAAACCCCTGTTTTTCGGCAGACACGAAATAGAGGTGCCAACCCGTTTGTCCCATATGTGAAGCGGGAATTGGCATTGCATTGTCCAACAGTCCCTCGTATCATTCCGGCAAGGCGTGATTACAGATCATCATTTCGCAATCCCGCCCCCGCATTCCGATATGGTTCTTGCCCAGTTATCGGAAATCGGGAGGGATTTTATGCTTTCCTGGTTGAACTGGGATGAGTGAAAACAAGCCAACTGATTGATGCGATCTGCCTGGCAGCACCGTGGACCGTCTTGAGTAAAGAACAACATAAACATGCATGCTTTCAGGATGATTAACCGAAATCCACAATACTCGCCTCCCCGCCTTCTATTGTTGTTTCGGGTTTTCCTGTTTTCCCTGTTGACACTGGGGCTGGTGGGATGCGCCAGTAACGGAACTCAGAATTCAGGCAGGGACCCGCTGGGGCCATATAACCGCTTTATGCATGATTTCAACATGGCTGGCGACCGCATTCTGATCAAGCCGCTCGCGCAAGCATATGACCAGGTATTGCCGGGGCCGGTCAAGACCGGGGTCGGGAATTTCTACAACAACCTCCGCGAACCCGCAACCATCACCAACGATCTTTTGCAGGGGAAGCTGACCATGGCGGCCGAGGATACATTAAGATTCCTGATCAATACGACCTTTGGCATGCTGGGCTTCATCGATATCGCCAGTTATCTGGGCCTGCCAAGGCATGTTGAGGATTTTGGCCAGACTCTTGCGGTCTGGGGTATCCCGTCAGGACCTTATCTTGTGCTGCCCTTACTGGGGCCGAGCACCATTCGCGATTCGTTTGGAGTTGCAGTACATTCAATATATACCGATCCCATGAACGAGCTCGAATCACCCGAAAGTGAGTATTCGTCCGTGCTTCGCCTGCTTTCGGTTCGAGCTGAATTTCTGCCGGCAGACAAGGTACTCGAGGCGCAACCCGATCAGTACCTGTTTACTCGCGAGGCCTGGCTGCAACGACGAAACCAAATGATTCATGATCACGAAAGAAAGCCGGACGAATCCCGAAAGGTCGAAGAAGAACTGATAGACGATCTGCTGGAAGAATAGAAGGATGGCCAGTACATGCCTGCATGCGGTCTGGACAGCAACGCCCGTGTTGCCCCGGACGTATGATCATAAAACGATGGCGGCGCAGCCGTCTACGCCGTGATGGTGGGCCGCTATGGCTATCTATGCAATCGGTGATATTCAAGGGTGTGTGATGCCTCTGGAGCAGCTTCTCGAGCGTATTGGATTCGACCCTTCCGGCGACCAGCTCTGGCTGACTGGCGACCTGATCAATCGCGGCCCGAATTCGCTGGCGACATTGCAGCTCCTGCGAAGTTTCGGGGATAGCGTGGTAACGGTTATAGGCAACCATGACATGCATTTTCTTGCAGTTGCGAACGGTGTACGGCGTTTGGGAAGAAATGACACCCTGACCACGCTCCTCAAGTCTCCGGATCTGGCGGATATTGTAGACTGGATGCGAACACGCCCGTTCATGCATTGTGATGAGTCCATCAGGACCATTATGGTGCATGCCGGCATCTATCCGGGATGGAGTCGCAAACAGGCACAGGCCCGGGCATCGGAAGTTGAATCAGCCCTGCAGGGAGACGACTACATCGATTACATCAGAAGCATGTATGGCAATCGACCTTCCAAGTGGAGTTCTGACTTGAATCCTAAGGAACGCTTCCGGTTCATAGTCAATACCTTCACCCGCATGCGGTATTGCGACCGAAAGGGCAATCTCTCTCTTGTACGAAAAGGGCCGCCGGGCACACAGCCCAAACGTTATCGCCCCTGGTTTGAACATGACGGTGTCAAGTGCAGGAGCTGGAGAATAGTGTTTGGGCACTGGGCATCACTGGGATGCCATCAGTATGGGCGATTTATCAGCCTGGACAGTGGATGTGTATGGGGAGGAAAACTGACCGCAGCACGGCTTGATGAGCGGTTCTATGTTCCGATGTGGCATATTGGCTGCTCTTGAGCGAAGGGTCCTGGCGATATCAATCCCGTTCGAAACAATCGACAATCATGTGACGTGTATTAGCTGAATAGCCATGAATAACCAGATCAACGACCTGCTCGGATTTCTTGCTGACTCACCAACCCCCTTTCATGCAGTGAAGAACATTTCACGGCGACTGGAGGGGGCCGGTTTTGAGCGACTGGAGGAAGCGAAGGCATGGAAGATTGAACAGCCGGGCAATTATTATGTAACTCGAAATGACTCGTCTCTGATTGCCATGCGGCTCGACCAGGTCAGCGGTGATGCCGGTTTTCGGATGGTCGGGGCGCATACGGATAGTCCATGTCTCAAGGTCAAGCCCCATGCCACCCAGTGTCGTAATGGTTGTGTCATGCTGGCGGTTGAGGTCTACGGAGGGGCACTTCTGAACCCCTGGTTTGACCGCGACCTTGGTCTGGCTGGTCGAATCAATATCAAGACCTCAGCCGGAGCCATGACATCCAGGCTGTTGCGAACCGGTCGCCCGGTTGCGTTTATTCCCTCTCTGGCAATCCACCTTGATCGTAGTGCAAACGAAGGACGAAGCATTGATCGACAGAATCATCTGCCGGCAGTGCTGATGAGAACGGATGAGGACCAGCATGATTTTGGGGGCTTGCTGAAGATGTGGTTGATCGAGGAGGAACCTGGACTGGATATTGACAGTATTCTGTCCTTTGAGTTGTCTCTGTATGATTGTCAGCAACCTGCGCTGGTCGGCCTTCATGATGAATTCATTGCTTCGGCAAGACTGGACAACCTGCTGAGCTGTCATGCTGCGACAGAGGCCCTGATTTCCTCAACGAGTCATGCCAACAGAATGGTTGTCCTGAATGACCATGAAGAGGTTGGCAGTGCCTCAACGAGCGGTGCGGCCGGCCCGTTTCTGGAATCGGTGTTATCGAGGCTTTGCAATGACCACGAAACTCTCGGGCGCTCGCTTGAACATTCGATGCTGATCTCCGCGGACAATGCGCATGCTGTTCACCCAAATTATGCGGACCGGCATGAACCGGATCATCGTCCACTGATGAATGCCGGACCGGTAATCAAGATCAACCACAATCAAAACTATGCCACCAACAGTGAGGGCGAGGCGTTGTTTCGGGTCGTTTGCGAGGCAAACGGCATTGATTATCAATCCTTCGTGATGCGTAGCGATCTTGGATGTGGTTCAACCATAGGCCCGATCACGGCAACCCGGATCGGGGTCAGGACGGTTGATATCGGGGTTGCCCAGCTGGGCATGCACTCGATTCGGGAGCTGGCCGGAGTCCGGGATCAGGTCGATCTGGCTCATGTACTTCGGGGGTTCTTCAACTATCCGGACTGGCCTTTTTGATTGCGGAAAACACGGCAGGCCCGATGGAGCAGGATGGTCCTGTCAGACCATCTGTCCAACCGTGTTTCAGGCAGGGTCAAATGGTGGCCACTGATTTTTATGCTGCACTCATGCTGAACAGCAAATCTTCCATGCTCAGACATTCAAGCAGTTCCTGACAGCTTATAGGACGCGCTGTTTCCATGAGTCCACAGCTTGCCGCCAGTTCACCGATCAGTAGTTCGGGCGTCCGGTTCCGGGATTTCCATGTTTCGAGAGAGTCCGAGCCATCCCGTTTTGCCATCCGCCCACCGAGGGAATCACGCATCAGCGGGGCATGCAAAAAACGTGGGCGAGGGAATCCAAGTGCATCGAACAGGGCGAGTTGACGCGGCATCGAGTCGCTGAGGTCTGAACCTCTTACTATGTCGGAGATGCCCATCAACCCATCATCGGCCACTGTGGCAAACTGATAGGCATACAGGCCATCCTTGCGCCTGATAACGAAATCACCAACGGTGTTGTCGAGTTCGACTGTTGTGGCTTCCGATAGTTCGGCTTGAGATGTGATTGTGATGTTTCGGGTCAGAAAACGCCATGAAACCGGCTTTCTATTTGCGGGAACCTGTCGTGACAACTCTTTCGAGGGCCGGCAGGTTCCGGGATAGACGGGCTCGACCTGACCTGCATGGGGGGCGCTTTGGGCGAGTTGAACATCTTTTCTCGAGCAGATGCAGGGAAAGATGAGGTGGGAGGCTTTGAGCTGATCAAAGAATCTCTCATAGTGATCAAGTCGCTCACTTTGCAGGTATGGCCCATTGGCACCTCCGATATCCGGCCCTTCATCCCAGTCAAGTCCCAACCAGGAAAGATCGGCAATAATTTCCTCGATAGAGCCGGACTTGTTTCGGGGGGTATCGAGATCGTCTATGCGCAGAATGAACCGGCCCTGCGAGAGCCGCGCATGTAGCCATGCCAGCAGTGCTGTTCTGAGATTGCCGAGATGCATGCGACCGGTTGGACTTGGAGCATACCGTCCTCGGTAGGTCGAGTCTGCATCTGGCCCATGAATCATGTCAATTGTTCAACAGGGGGAGGTTCATGCCAGGGAGAGCAGTCGACCCGGTCAACGGGGCTGAAGAATCTCCAGAACAATACGGTCTGCCGCACCTGAACCCGGGAGTACATTGAGGTGATTCCCCGGCACACCGAATGCGGTCAGCCATTCGGCGACGGATTCGCCCCAAAGGCGACCCTCTGCTCCTCCCGGGAAACGTATTTCGATGATGTGCCCCCGGGATTCGTCAAAGTTTCCGAGTATTTCCCGAATTTGGGTGAGTTCCAGCATGTTGACACTGGTCTGGATTTCAGGCCATTCATTGAAAAGAATCACTGCCTGGCTTTCTTCGAACGCAGACGCGCGATCGATAGCGATAACCAAAAGGCATAGGACGAAGATCAATCCCAGCCGCAGCGCGTTCATTTGGGCACTACCAGGATCGGTTGACATAATTTGCGGTGGTTCGATGAATTGCATCAATAACACAATGGCTACACTTCGATCAGCCCCATTTCACCCAGAAATCTGGAGGGGCCCTTGCTCCAGCCAAAGTACTGTCCCGAATAGCTCAAATACAAATTCCTAGACGACCTAGTCACTGCCACAAAGCAGTTTCGGCGTTCTTCCTGGATAGCAGAATCACCATTCCTGATAGAGAAGTAGGTTGGAAACTGGTCCTCGACCAAGCCAATGATGAACACGTTTTCGGATTCCATTCCCTTCGCTGTGTGTACCGTCTGAAGTCTGACACAGTCCCTGGAGAGGGTCTTGGCCTTTGGTGACAAGTCCATCTCCTGCAAAAACGAATACAGGCTCAGGTTATCCCCGCGCGCATGGTGAATTTGTTTCGAAATTCTTTCCCAACTCTCCTTGTCGCAATCATAGTCGGGGAATGCTTCTCCGACTTCTCCTGTTTGATTGAGCGCATCAAAAATGTTGATTGCCTCTCGTGCGAAACTCATGTAGTCTAATGAATCACAAAGCAACGTAACCCCTTGAGTTGCAATCAGCTTAAGTGTGTCACGTCCAGCAATTTGGGAGAAAAACGCTCGGAGTGGTACCACACCCTCTACCCGGGCCTGCGCTAGGACATCTTCCGCAGAGAGCACTTCACCGTCGACAAGGCCTGTGGCAACGCATAATTTGTTGAGCAAACTTCGGGATTCCGGTGCATTGGCTAGTTTCATTGCATAATACATGACCTGGATCGGAGGACTAATAAAATCCGGGCTGTTGCTTACAATTTCCGCATTTACTCCCACCGAGGTCATATCTTCTTTAACCTGTATCAACAATTTTTTACTGCGGGCGATAACGAGACAGGTCTCGCGCTGATTCTTGGAAATCAGATTTATTTCGGAAATCAGGCCGGAGACTTCTTCATTAAAGTCCCCGAAGGATTTCATCCTAATGTTGCCCGGAGCATCCCTCTGGGCAACACTCATCTTCTTTATTTCAATACGCTCGGAGTTATGAGCTATAAGCCGGTTGGCCATCTCCACAACCTCTGCTGGACAACGATAGTTTTCGGGGAGTTGTACAATCTTTGGGCGGTAGTCCCTCTTTAATTCTTCCAGCCGTTTCGGATTCGCCCCATTCCATTGAAAAATAATCTGATCATCGTCAGCTACAACGAAAAGATTTGAAGTTGTCTCCGGACATAGTAAACGAAGCACTTGGTACTGGGCTAGATTTGTATCCTGGAACTCATCCACACACACATATCGATAAACCGTGCGAACCTGTCTCGCTATACGTGGCTTGCTTCCAAGCAATTCCCGCGTGAAATAGAGCATCGAACCGAAGTCGAGCTGGTTCGCCCTGACCAGCCATTCCGTATAGCCAATGAAGATTTCCTGAAGTGCTCTGCATTGGTCATTTTTCGCTTCCCCAAAATATCGTGGAAGTTCTTGTGGCGTGATGCCATGTCTGAACATCGTATCAATCTGTTTCAGCGAGCTTTCAGGGTCATCAACTTCAGCTTGGACCTGATCTTGTAGTTCTTTTAGTATCGATATGCGATCCATGTCGCTCGTGATCACTTCGAAGTCCGGACGAAAATTCAATTGACTCCCATGTTGACGCAAGATGTCCGTGCAGAATGAATGGAAGGTACGAAGCTGTATTCTTCTTGAATCTTTGCCTAGTAGGTCGCGAAGACGATTCTGCATTTCATTGGCAGCCTTAACGGTAAAAGTAAGTCCAAGAATGCGATGATTCTCTTGCGGACTTTTTGAAATCAGATTGGCTATACGGAGGGTCAGGACAGAGGTTTTCCCTGAACCAGGCCCCGCTAGAACAAGTAAGGAACCCTTATCCCATTCGACGGCCCGCCGTTGATTTTCGTTCAAGTCCGAGATGTCGATGTTCATGGTGATTCCCCGGATACAATCGTCAATATTTCCTGAATCTCTGTGGGAACTGCTGGCTCGCCCCTTTGTTGCTTCTCACGCATCAACAATAGCGCATTGAGTGCAGCGGCTGGTTTGGATTTGCTTTTTTTTATGACATCACACAACTTATTCCAATAGCCATGTTCGCCAGGTTTCAGTGTAAGCTTGCTCTTTTGCTGTACGCCAATAATATCTTGATATGGGGCACCATAACCCGCCTCACAAAGTAGCACCTCCATGTTCTCTGCATTCAGAATTCTGATGTGACGCTCTTCGTCTCTACTGCCCAAAAATTTTTTTGCTGATTTGGCATTTTTTCTCCCCGGTTCATCACCATCTGATACTAGGAACCACTTGATGTCTAAAGCATCAGCCAGTGTAATAAACATTTTATGATCGACCTGCCTGTATTCAACGATTCTGACACCTGCTTTATGCAGGTCTAGTTGAAGCATTTGCGCACATTCAGCAAATACGGAGACATCCGTTTCCCCTTCAACCAAAAGCCAACAGCGAGCAAACAGCAATTCGCCACGATTACGGCGCACATGATGATTGAATTTTCGCAATTCTTCTTCAGTCAATGACTTATCCGTTACGTATTTGCATTGAATGACGTCATGTTTGCGACTCATCCTTCGAAGTTTGTATATGGGAACCTCGGTAAGAATATCCCCTGAGTGGGTTGCCACAATCTTCTGTCCTGGCATACCCTCTAGTAGTTTCCATACTGTTCGAACGGCATTAGGGTGCAGGTGAGCCTCCGGTTCTTCAATCGCTATAATCGGTTCTGCATATTGATCGACGTTAGATTGAAGGCGGGTGTGTAAGTAGGCATTGAACAAAAGCAGGACGGACAGGCTTTGTGTTCCCTCGCCATGGCTATGTATTGGAATTTTGGCATTGGAAGTCGTTAATAGATTTACATCGGTATACTTAAGAACCTTGTACACGTCGGCAGGAATAGGGTCAATGGTTACGGCATTCGCCTGACCAACAGTAACGAGCTCAGATAGTTTTTTCAATTCTTCGGTGACATCCCTGAAACTGGCATGTACGTCCACGATTTTCTGATTGAGATTTTGAAGTTCGTCTTCCAAATCACGTTGCAACGCTTTATCAATGTGCCGATCATTCAAAAACGATGCCCAATACGTAGACTGGCTATGAAACTGCTTTTTTGCATCCCGCAAAGCAGTCTGAAAGAAGAATGGTCGAAGTCGTCTTAGTACTCTGATTGTTTCGGCTCGACCACGAAGCTCATTATCGGAATTATCCAAGAAACTCCAGCTTTGAAGAGGTCGTTCAGCCTCCACATCAAATTTTGCTGTGACTTGAAACTTGATCTCCGAAAAATGGTCGCCGACAATAACTTCATTCAAGGCTTGCGTAATGTACTCAGGCCATGGATCATCTTCTGCCTCGAGAAAGTTGAGCCTGATCCTGATTGGATCACACTCTTCAAGTTTTCCGTGACTCCCATCCCGGTAGAAGTCGTATTCAGTAAAATTAAAGGCCTTGTCAGATTTCACGACATCAAGGCACAAGCGCAACGCCTCCAGAATAGTTGTTTTTCCTGTATTGTTCTCGCCAATCAGGACTGTAATGTCGCGTTCTAATTCAACGACTATGCTCTTAATGCCACGGAAGTTTTCGATTTTTATCTGGCTGAGTCGCATATCTATCTATTTCCCATTATAGCCCTTGATCGCACAACAAGTAGTCTGGCTTCTTTTTTAGACATTTTCTCCAATTGGCATTATGACTCGATAAATGGAAGACCTCTTTGAATATAGTGATAGTATGGCCTGTAGGATGGTCTACACATTGAAAGCACACTTTAGCTGCTTGAAATCCAATGACAACGCCGATTATCACAGGACGATCCCATTCTAACTGATTCGGAACAAAAGCTACTGTACTCTCATTCATTCCGGTTAGATGAGATCTTTTTTCGGCAGTCGTATAGCCGCCTTCATGAGGCGTCCGTTTCAGCAAACAGTAGCTGGTGAGTCTCCCATAGCGATAGCCCAATAACTCCGGTATAACTACCCGACAGTTTCTCGACAAAACTGCCTGCAGAACTCTGGATTCCATACCCGCCGGCCTTGTCATAGGGGTCTTCGGTTAGGCAGTAACGCTGGATTTCATCAGCAAGCAATTTCCTGAAAGTAACCCTGCTTCGACTGAGCAGGGATCGACAGCCCTGAGGGCTACAAAGTGCAACCGAACTGTACACGGTATGGGTGGTTCCCGAGAGATCGGTCAGCATGGAGACCGCATGGTCATGGCTGGTGGGCTTGCCGAGTATCCGGTCTGCGATAACGACGGCTGTATCTCCGCCGAGCACCCGTACATCCGGCCCTCTTTGCCGATAGACGGTGCTGGCTTTTTCGACAGCCAGGCGATGTGTCATGGCTTGCGGCGATTCATTAGCAAGCCGGGCCTCGTCAATGTCGGGACCTATCACCTCAAAATCCGGGACGAGCAATGCAAGCAGCTTTCTGCGCTGCGGTGAACTTGAAGCCAGAATCAAGGGCATGTTCATCGGTGGTATGGCAGCCCTTGCAGGATTGAGTAGCCTCGATACAGTTGTTCGGCAACGATCACCCTGGCCAGACCGTGTGGGAAGGTCAGGTCCGAAAGCGACCAGATTTCATTGCATTTCCCTGTAAATTCCTCGCTGAAACCCTCTGGCCCGCCAATTGCCAAGGCAACCGGTTCACGCTGGTCCAGCCAGTTTTTCATGTTTTCTGCAACCTGTTCGGTTGTCCGATGCAAGCCTCGCTTGTCCAGTGCAATGAGGCATGCTGAATTCGGGGCCGAGGCAAGGATTCTGGATTCTTCCTGTTGTTGTATCCTTGCCATATCAGCGCCCCTTGGTCTGCGTAACGCAGGTATTTGAACGAGACCCAGCCGGAAAGGTCTGCCGATGCGTTTCTGGTATTCGGAAAAGCCCTGATTAACCCATGCTGGCATTCGATCGCCGACTGCGAGTAGGGTAATTTTCAACACTCGGGGCAGACCATGATTCAGTACACGGGTTGTGGCGTGTAATTTTTGGAGAATGTGTTCATGTTTGTCCATAAGTCGCCCCATGATCTCCTGGAGAAAATTGGAGAATTTGCATGATACTGTCTTGAGCAATTCTCCTGGAAATCCCGTTCTGCTGGATCGCTCGATATCGGGTTTTTCATGTCCCTTGTGTTTCCTGGAGCGATAATTCATCGTCGCCGAGAGAATTGTCCCAGAGTCCCTCAAGATCGTAGTGCTTGCGTGTTTTATCGCGCATGATATGGGCAATCACGTCTACATAATCCACCAATACCCAGTTTTTCGAGTCCTCGCCTTCGACACCGATCGGACTGAAGTTTCGGGTACTCATGAATTCCAGCACCCTTTCAGAGAGGGTTTTGACGTGTCGGTCGGAACTGCCGGTGACAATCACCATAAAGTCGGTTACATCAGTCAGTTTACGGACATCGAGAACCTTGATTTCGATGCCCTTGGCTTCTTCAAGTGCAGACACAATCACGTCTTTCATGGTATGAGCATCTGCATCCTTGTTGCGGGTTCTTGCCGATGGCTTGGGGTTTAGGGTCATATTGGATATAGGTTGTGGGTGTTTATGTATTTCTGGACGGCTTCTGGCACAAGGTGGTCAATATCCGAATTATTCGCGAGGCAAGCGCGAATTTGTGAAGAGGATATTGCACATGGATGGATCGCCGGGAAATAAATCCGCCCTGCCGTAGATTGGCGAAGATCTTCCATTGAATCGGCTTGTCCCCGCCGCCACCATTCTGGCAACGGATCCGGCGCAGGCAATCCGGGTCGATCCATGACAATGAGGTGGGTGGTCAACAACAGTTCAGACCAGCGGTGCCACGATTCAAACTCGAGTAATGCATCGAGGCCAAGAATGAAGCAGAACACACGTTCAGGGTAGATAGTGCTCAGTTCCGTCACGGTGTCATAGGTAAAGCAGGCTTGTTTCCGATCAATTTCGATGCTGTTGACATGTAATTGTGGATGGTCCGTGAGTGCCAGGTTTACCATCTGATAACGGTCCGTAGCCGAGGCGAAGGGATGTCGTCGGTGTGCGGGAATTCCGGTTGGTATCCAGCACACGTCCTCAAGTTGACAGATATCCAGAACAGACAGTATGGTTTCAAGGTGACCGTTGTGTACAGGATCGAATGTACCTCCATACAGGCCATATAAAGGATGACTCATGGCTTTGTGGATTGAATCACGGACATTCTGGCACCCACCCCATTCTACTATGCCATATAACCAGGCCATAAAGCGAGCGAGGTTCATGTGCGCCCCCGAGTGCGTGGTCTCGGAGGGTTTTGCCCGTTAATCTCTCAAACATTCCGGAGTATTGTCGAAAGAGCCATGCTCGGGTTTCAAGGGTATGCAACAAACCGTCAGGATGGAAAACAGGATGTTGAGTGAAACGGTACTGCCAACATTTAGCTACGGGTTTGCGTGACCTTGAATTCCCATTCAACAGTGCCCTGGGGAGATACCGCTTCAAACGAGACATATCTTGACAAATCTCGTGACTGGCCGGGCGGGATGACCAAATTGACGCGTTCTTCTTCCTGTCCAATGACAGTACAGCTGCTTCGGTCGTTGGTGAGACAGTCAAACATGGTGATGCTGATTGCAGAATCCCTCAATGTGGTCGAGTCGTTTTGATTAATCAGGCGAGCGCTTAAGGTATAGCCATCCCGGTAGCCCGGCGTCATAACCGGGTTCTCGATGATGATGTCCTCGGCTGGTAATTTTGCTCGTGCATTTTCACCACGTTCGCTGGTGGTGATGATGATAAAAATGGCGCAAACAACCAGTACTCCCAGTATGCTGAAGCCGGTTTTCGGATAGAACCTGGACAGATACAGCAAGCCCACGACAATGATGGTCAAAAGAATCCACTGCATACAATCACTCCAGGCTGGTTTGATACTCTATACAATAGCGACTATAAAGTGATTTCTCAAGGTGTTGCTCTCGGAATTGGTATTTATTGGTGAATTTTACAGACGCAAGTTACGTCCAGTCATGAAGTATTCATCCTTCAATCCTGGACTGGCGATTTGCCCTGCGGCCTCCCGTAATCGTGAAAACCAGAAACTATTTGTTCGTATGCGCGCCGCATGACAATTTGCCTGGGCGGTACACACAATAAAATTCTGGTGGAAAACGTATAAAATAGCCATTAGAAACGATCAAGCCAATAACTCAAAATAGCCATTCGCTACATTGTTATTTAGTGGGGTAACATCATAATCCTCTTGTCTGTGACACCCTTGTGTCCGGCATGTTCATAAAGCAAGACCCATCAGACCCATGAACTATTATGAATCCATCATCGATACCATTGGCAATACCCCTCTGGTTAAGTTGAATTCCGTCAACCGTGGAGTTCCAGGCACCATATTGGCCAAGGTAGAGTATTTCAATCCCGGCAACTCAATGAAAGACCGGATGGCCATCAAGATGATCGAAGATGCCGAAGCCAAGGGTGACCTGAAACCGGGAGGGACCATCGTTGAGGGAACCTCTGGTAATACTGGTATGGGATTGGCTCTCGCTGCAATTGCCAAAGGTTATCGGTGTGTGTTCACATTGGCCGACAAGCAATCCCGGGAGAAGATTGATATTCTACGTGCGGTTGGGGCTGAGGTTATTGTCTGTCCAACTGCGGTTGCACCAGAGGATCCACGTTCCTATTATTCGGTGGCCCAGCGCATTACCGAAGAGACCGAGAACTCCTATTACCCGAACCAGTACAACAATCTGTCAAATACGGTTGCCCATTATGAAACCACAGGTCCTGAAATATGGCGGGATACCAAGGGCAAAATCACGCACTATGTGGCAGGTGTCGGCACTGGAGGCTCGATGTGTGGGGTGTCCCGATACCTGAAGGAGCAAAATCCGGATGTGATAACGGTCGGTATTGACACTTATGGTTCGGTTTTCAAGAAATACAAGGAAACCGGGGTGTTCGATGAAAAGGAGGTTTATCCATATCTCACCGAGGGGATTGGCGAAGATATTCTGCCGGCAAACGTTGATTTTTCACTGATAGATCATTTTGTAAAAGTCACTGACAAGGATGCAGCAATCATGACTCGAAGATTATCCAGAGAGGAAGGAATGTTTGTTGGATGGTCCTGCGGTTCTGCTGTTTGGGGAGCACTGGAGTGGGCAAAAGATCATCTGAAGGACGATGATGTCATGGTCATCATCTTGCCGGATCATGGTACCCGTTACCTGGCCAAGGTCTATAACGATGATTGGATGAAGGATCATGGTTTTCTTGAGAATCGAGAATATTCGACTGCCTCCACAATCATTTCGAAACAAAGTGGAGAGGATGCACTGACCACGATATCGAAGGAGTCGACGGTAGCAGAGGCACTGAGTCTGATGACTTCCGCAAATATTTCCCAGTTGCCAGTGGTTGCCAATGATGAATTTGTGGGTAGTCTTAGCGATACAGGGCTGTTGTCGAACTTGATTGATGATCCGGCAATCCGGGATATTGCGGTTCAGAAAGTAATGGAGCCGCCATTTCAGTTTGTGCCCGCTGATACGACCCTGGATGTCCTGTCCTCGTTGATCAATCGAGAGTGCCAGGCGGTTATGGTGCGGGATAGACAGGGGTTGCCGAGAATCATTACACAGCACGACTTGCTTGAATCGATATCGGTGGCTTGACTATAAAGAAATAGTTGAAATAACCTTTACCCATCACTTTTATCCTGGCAATTGAGTGATGGAGGCAGAAGGCCGCGTTCGCTGAGAATGCGATCACGTAATACAACGCCTAGAACCCGCCGTACCCCTTCCAGTTCAAGTCCGTTATCAAATGCACTGGCCCTCATCCTGGCAAGCAATTTTTCGGATGGGACAAAATCAAGGGCATGTTTGAAAGCAATAGTCTGAATCTCAAACTGGTCTTTTCCTTCAGTTTTATCGAAAATCAAAATCGCTTCGGACTCAACATCCGCCTATTCCTCCGCACCCGTTTCTCGAGATATACGCTGTCCGAGATCAGTCAAGCGTATCGGACTGCCTGTGGTGAGTGGTGGGGGCGGTGGAAGACGTTCGAAAATCTTGTCTAGTCTGGTTCTGACTTCATACATGAAATCCTTGAAGTTAGACCGGTCAGAATTGACTTCTCCGTACCATTTTCCAAATTTGAACGTAAAGCCAATGGTAGCCAGTGTTACTGAAATACCCAAAGCCCGAAAAACTTCCACGACGAATCCTCTTGTCAATCGGTTTCAACGAATGATATTAATTCCAACCTAAGTTCTACTTATACCATACTTTATTTACAGCAATTCTTACAGCAATTCTAGTTTTGCGGAGTGTTTTCTGATCGTTAGTTATAGATTACTGCTTTATATGATATTTTATTTGTTCGTTCAAATAGGGCATGGTTTGAAATGCTTTGTCGGGCACAAGAAAACGGAGCAAAATCCGGCTATTCGGATGATTATTCCTGATTTTCCTATCACTGACTTCTTGACAGACAATATCAAGCATTGTCCCTCGCCGAAACTGACCAGGAAAATATTCGGATAAAACAAAATACTACGAAAAAGGACTAGCTTCCCAAAATTGCAAGGGCAATTCCGAACACGTCAGCAAATGGAGCAGTTACTGAGTATTGCATATAAAAATTGATATACTTTCGTTCAGCCTGCGGAAACGTTGATGCTGTTATCGTAACCAATGGTTTCAACAGTCTAGTGCCAGAATTTAAAATATCAACTCATCACCAATGCCGGAATAGCTCAGTCGGTAGAGCAGCTGTTTCGTAAACAGCAGGTCGGAGGTTCGATTCCTCTTTCCGGCACCACTCAATTCATTGAAAAACAATAATAAATTCTGATTATATTCATTCTAAGAATCCATAGTCTTGATTACTGGGAATCTATTGGAATACATTTGAATTGCATTTGAGCGTACCCATGGCTGCCTGGGTCGATCTTTATAGGTGGGTTCGCAGACTATTTCTTGATTGCACTGCATATTTCGTTTATCTGCCAAGAGAGGTGTAACACGGATTTCAGAAAGTCATGCGGCTAATCTTCAGAAATGACCTTGCCTAGCTGTCAGATAAACCAGACGGTTACAGGGTCTGTTGACCCTAACCCGACTTTCTCCTTGATCCGGAGGGATCAGACAGAGACCATAGAGGTCATGTCCGTGCGTAGCAAGAGCCGCTGGAAGGGCTCCCGCAAATTCAGCGGATTTATGCCGAGCTAGCTGAAGACAAGGCATGCAGCGACCGGATTTTCGATGATGTGATGTTTGCCCTGGAATCGAGACGATCACCGGTTGTCCTTACCGAGCGTAAGGGTCGCGCAAGGCAGTTCGCCGAAAGACTCAGTCCTTTTACTCGAAATGGGATCTGCCTCTCGTGGAACAGGTTGGCGATGATCACCTCGGACTTGGAACGCAACATGTCGCCGCTTAATGCCTCGTGTATCTTGCCGGATTCATACCAGCCATTCCGATCCCGAAGCGCTGTCTTGGCCACATGTAGATCGAACAGTGAGGAGTTGATCTGGGGTGTTTGTGCGTTCTCCCGTCGCCGGGCATCCAGCAGGCTGGTAACATCGCTCTCCAAGAGCAGTGTGCAGTGCCGGTTCGCCCTGGCCAGTGCCGTATATACAAGCTCGGCCGAAACCGGCCGCTTCCCACTGGCGGGGATAATCACGAATGTGTGTCCGAACTCGCTGCCCTGCGCCTTGTGGATCGACATGGTATATGCCAGTTCCAGATTTTCCTCGACACTCTCGTTGCGCTGGTAATTCCCCCGTGCGGAATGTTCTTTCCATAACCAACGGTGACGCCCGGCTTACGGGTAAACTCAACAGTGAATCGCTTCAGCATTGGCCTATATCCGGTTTTCAACGTATTCCAGATACCCGTGTCGAATCCGAAGGCCCCCACGACGCCGACCTCGCCGTTGAAGACTTCGACTTTCTCGTTTTCCCTTGTCGTCGACCGGCATGCCCAGATCGGATTCGGCCCAGGCCGGATCGCGGCTAGCGACGAACCTGGCGAAGGCTCATATGGCCATCAGGTGCTGGTTGCGGGTCTGGGGGGTGTGTAGCCGCCTGTCCCGGATTTTCTGGAAGGGGGCCGGGACGGTTTGGCCCGGATTGCGCCGACATCGTTTCCGTCCCGGATCGAACCGGCATTTCTTTCCTGTATGGATGGCGATACCGTCGTCCGCCGGCAGGCGGCTGACGCAAACCGCGGTTGCATCTGGCCAGCTTTTCGTCAATAATATGTTTCATTCGCCTCGACAGAGGAAATACCATCCACCGGGTTGTGATGAACCCGCCATAGCCAGAAACAACATGATGAACGAGCAGATGAAAGACAGATCGCCGGTTTTCGGCAGTGGGTCGGGAAGCTTTCCTTCCGCGGCCTGTCCGGTTCCGGAAACGTCCCCGGGGTTGACAGGAATGGATGAGGTGGCGACCATGGATCGCCGGATCGCCCCCCCCCCCCCCACTGCGCCCACGCTCCGGTCATGAGTGCGTCGGCATGGGGCCGCTCCCGCCCGTCCGCCCTCTCGCCTGAGGCTCCCGCCTCTACCCGCCGACCTGGCCGGGCGGTAGCCGCTGTCCTGCTTGGCTTGTCGTTGCTGCTTGGCCTCTCCGCCGGTGCGCAGGCGCAGGATCTGGCGCTCAGTGCGCCGACCTCTTCGAGTGCGAACGAGGGGAACAGCGGTTACACCGACCACACTTTCCAGGTGACCCTGACGCAGGCGGTGGCGGGCAATGTGGGTTACATGCTCTGTTTCTCGAGCGCGTCCGATGGCGAGAACCATGCGACCCGCAACGAAGACTTCCGGTTGATAAAGGGGGGGAAGGCACATCACGCTCGCGCCACGTGTCACTATTCGGTCATCAGGGCGGGCCAGACGAATACCGCGACGGGGGACCTGATCGGCATCCGGGTACTGGGCGACACGCGCGTGGAGCCGGACGAGAAGGTGGATGTGGAGCTCATACCGCTCATCTACATCGGTGACGGTAGAAACTACGGTAATAATGTTACCTACGACTACTCCAATCGCAACCATATGAAGTATGGGGTCAGTCTGACCTCCGCGGATGCCCAACAGTCCTTCACGATCCTGAACGACGACCAGCCCCGGGTGATCACCCGCCCGCCCCCGAAGCCGCTCTATCATCATTATATAGCAGTCCACAGCGATTCTGGTTCCGAAGACACCAATGAAAGAAAAACCAGCACCACCAAGCGGGAGATCAGGATTCAACTGGTCAAGGACTCTAGGTACAACAACACTATCCAAGGGCAGGTTCAATTCAAGATCTGCATCTATAACAGCAGAAGAGGCACGGCGACCCGAGATATAGACGGTACTTGGGATCCGGGCGATGACTACCGTTTTCTCGTTCGTGGCAGCATCGTGAATGGCCAGTGCCGGAGCGGTAACTCTTTCAATGCGCAGGGATTTGCCTCAAATAAGGTCGAGATCGATGTGCGAAGGGATGCGGACATCGAGCCGGACGAGACGGTGTTCTTCACCGTGGAGTTGCTTTCGGAAGCGCATCAGAAGGTGATACAGGTCCACAATGGGACCTACACGATCAGGAACGATGACTTTAGGTTGACGACCCCGGAGGTAACGATTGACAGTACTGGCGGGGTGGTGGACGAGGACGAGGACGAGGACGAGTTCGAGGCTTTCCGGGGCGGGGCGGTGAACGAGGGCGAGTTCGCGGATTTCCGGGTGAAGATCGCCAGTCCGTCGGGCACCGTGCAGCGCATCAACGTGGCGGCTCGGGTTCCCTGGACCAATGAACTCTGGTCGAGCACGATCATCACGGCCGCCCCAAGCGCCTGGTTCCAGGTTCCCACGTACGGCGTGACCGGGGACTACCATCTTTGCGCCTGGGTGCGTCCGGGCAGCGGCTACACGATCGGCGGGACGTCCGGAAACGCACCCCCGACATCGACGGACAACCGGCGGACGCTCACCGATGGCAACGGCAACCCCCTCCATAACCCGGCCTACGGGACTCGTTTCAACGTGAACGACGGGAAGGCGTCGAGTTGCCCGTCCGGACACACGGTGCTGGTCCGTGACACGGGGATGAACTTCCAGATGGCCATGGACGAGTCCCAGGCCGTTCAGGCCCCCGCGACGGCGGTGACCAACGTTCAGGTTGCGGCGGTGGACGGTAACACGGCGAAGGCGACGTGGGACGGGGTTGCGCACGCCACGGGCTACCAGGTGGAGTTCGAGTCCACCAGCGCCCTGGTAGATCCGGCGAACTACGTGTACGGATTCGAGGGCGGTGTGACGGGGACTTCGTCGTCGTACGCCCACAATGCGGCCGAGGCGATGACTCTGACGGTGACGGTGACACCGGAGGTCCGCACCGACGGGAACGTACAACTGTTCTCCGACCTTGCGGGGACGGCGACCATCGAGGTGGGTCCGGGCGGTACGGGGGCGCAGGCGGATTCGCTCCGGGTGGGCGCGGCATCTTGCGACCTCGGGACACTGCGCAGTGACATCGCGGGCTATATCGGCGAGCAGCCGGAGACGAGCGACCACGTGAAGCGCTGGAAGCGGGTGCTGGCGGCCTTCGACAGGAAGGCCGGGGGCATGACCGCCACCGAGGCGCAGACCTACGCCGACCGTGGCTGGACCCGCTGGGACCCGGTGGTGGAGGCGCTGGAGTGCCTGGAAGACGCCGGCGCCGTCGAGCCTGATCCGGAATCCGAACCCGGGGTCACGGTCACGGGAGACGGCGGCATCACCGAGGGTGGCGATGCGGTGTTCACCGTGCATTCGAACCCGGCTCCATCATCGGACCTGGCGGTGACGGTGACCATCGGCGACGACGCGACCAGCGATTTTCTCGGCGCGGGCGATGAAGGCGCACGAACGGTGACGATCCTCGCGGGGCAGACCTCGGCGACGCTGACTCTCGCCACGGTGAACGACAGCGCGGACGAACCCGACGGCAATGTGTCCGCGACGGTCCTGGACGGAACCGGCTACACGGTAGGCAGTCCAGGCACGGCGGCGGTTTCGGTGGCGGACGATGACCCGCCGACATTGACGCCAGTGGTTGGCATTGCGGGTAGCGGGGGCATTACGGAAGGGGGTGCGGCGAGCTACATCCTGACGGCGAATCCCGCGCCCCAGAGCGACATTGCGGTGACGGTTGTCATTGTGGACAGCGGCAGCTTTGCATCGGGTGGGCAGACGGGCACGAGGACGGTGACCATTGGCACGTCCGGGACGGCGGCCTTCACCGTGGCCACCGACAACGACACGGTGGACGAGGCGGATGGCGGCATTGCGGCCACGGTCCAGTCCGGCACGGGCTACGCGGTAGCGTCGTCTCCGGATGACACAGCCATGGTGGCCGTGAGTGACGACGACGAGCCGGTGATTGGCATCTCCGGCGGGAGCGGTGTGACGGAGGGCACTGGAGCCTCGTTCACCCTCACGGCGGACCCTGTGCCGCATGCGGACCTGACGGTGACACTGGTCATTTCCCAGAGCGGGGACTATGCGGCTTCCGGCCAGACCGGTGTGCGGGAAGTCGTGATGCCGGCTGGGGGCAGCATCGTCTTCGGGGTGGCGACGGTGAACGACAGCGCGGACGAGGCCGACGGCAGCATCACGGCCGCGCTCCAGGCCGGCAGCGGCTACGCGGTGGCGTCGTCTCCGGACGACACGGCCACGGTGGCGGTCGCGGACGACGATGTGGCGGCGGTGCTGAAGGGCCCGGGCCTGTCGGTGAACGACGTGGAGGTGAAGGAGGGTCCCTACCGGCGGGTCGAGTTCACGGTGACGCTCAGCGAGGCGTTGCCGAAGGGCGCCTGGTTCCAGTGGCGGGTTCGGGAATCGGACCCGGTGTCGGCAAGGCGGGGCGTGGACTTCTGGTCCTCGACCGGCAAGACCTTCGCGTCCATCAGGCCGGGCGAGACCGAAACCCGGGTCAGGGCGGCCATGGTGCTTGACGACAGCCATGACGAGGGTCCGGAGACCTTCGAGATCGTGCTTTCGGATGCGCATGGCGCGGCGATCGCGGACGGGGTAGGCGTGGCGACAATCATCAATAACGACCCGATGCCGGCGGCGTGGCTATCGCGCTTCGGTCGCACGGTGGCACAGCAGGCCCTGGACGGGATCTCGGACCGCATGGCGGCGCCCCGCACGGCGGGGGTTCAGGGCACGCTGGCCGGCCATGTGGATCTTGCTTCCCTCTCAAGCCCTGAATCGGGCGTTTCGGGAAGCGGTGACCTCGAAACCGGCAACGGCCCGGTCACCGGAAACGGTCCGGGTATCGCAGAGCGTAACATCCGAATCCCTGAAGACGGTCACGGCTGGGGCCTGAAGGAAACCGGTCACGGCTGGAGCACGGAAGCAATGACGCTCAGGGAGGCGATGCTGGGGAGC
>JAJEAV010000051.1 GCA_022822625.1 Gammaproteobacteria bacterium
GTCGGCGTGTTCCGGTGAGTTCATGCCCCCGGTCCGGAATCACCGTTCCGGGCCGGGGCGTATTCCCTCGGGGTGCACCGGTTCTCCCGGCCGTCCTCTCCATCGGCCATCTCGAAAGAAGTAAATCGTTGCAGTCAACACGCCGCTACTGCCCTGTAACCTGCTGGCTGTCAATGCAGCTGCTGGAGGCATTCCGGCAAACAACATGGCCGGAACACACTCTGGCAGTCCGGTATCGATCATGCAGGCATTGCCACCCGGATGGTGGTTGAGAGACTGGTGAACGGGCAGGGAAAGACCCTGCACGACCATGGACGCGAGAAACTCATCGAAAAAATCTGTCAATGGAAAGAACAATCAGGCGGAACCATCACGATTTCACTTCCCGTGCCGGCAGTCCCGATTCCCATTTAAGGATTAGGGTCAAAAAGAGGCAGAGCATATATGAATTATCGATTCGACCTCGATGAAATCATCAGTGAACATCGTCCTGTATCAGAAGATTACAATCGCTTGACCTACACGAATGCGGTAGTCGATGAAGTGCTTCGGATTTCACCTCCGGCCAATGCCATGGGTGTTGCGAGCAAATAAACTGTCCGGTCTCCTGTAGCCATATTGGCCGCTTCATGGTCTCTCCGGAAAGCGGACAGTTTATGTGCTCGCAACATTGCCGGAGCTAACTGTTGACAGCCATAATGATTGGGTTAGAATCATACCTCTCGATTTTGGGACGTAAGCGGGAATAGCTCAGTTGGTAGAGCACAACCTTGCCAAGGTTGGGGTCGCGAGTTCGAGTCTCGTTTCCCGCTCCAGTACACCATCAAGCCAACATAAGGAATCATGATCGACGATTCCTTGGAGATGCTTGAAGGGTCCTGGAGTAAAATCAAATCATGTTGATGTGAATTCCAGCGTCAGCCTGGCTGAGTGGCAGAGTGGTCATGCTGCGGCCTGCAAAGCCGTCTACCTCGGTTCGATTCCGGGCTCAGCCTCCAGTTTTCTTCCAATATTCAACCATAAACCCATACAACCTCCCGTAGCGAGCGCTTCCTGACAGGTTTTGATGTCTGATACAATCGGCCATTGATACGGATTCAGGTTTTCATTTACAGGTAAAACACACATGTCATGATTCAGATAGGTATTATTGGTGGAACGGGATACACCGGTCTCGAACTGCTCAGATTGCTGGCAAACCATTCCGAAGTTGAGGTCACCACTATTACGTCCAGAGAGCAGGCCGGGCGCTCCGTTTGCGATTTGTTCCCCTCGCTGGAAGGTCGCTGTGACCTGAAATTCAAGCCGCCGGAGATCACCGATCTCGGACATTGCGATATCGTATTCAGTGCTGCCCCCAACGGTGTTGCCATGAATTTTGCCCCTGGTCTGCTTGATATGGGCGTACGCTTTATTGACCTGTCTGCCGATTTCAGGTTGCGCGATGTGGGTGTTTGGGAACATTGGTACGGAATGACCCATGCCTGCCCCGAATTGCTGGATCAGGCGGTATATGGATTGACTGAAATCAATCGTGATCAGTTGCCTGCGGCGAGGCTGGTTGCCAATCCCGGTTGCTATCCAACGGTGGTACAGCTTGGTTTTCTACCGCTTCTGGAAGGCGGGCATGTTGAGCCTGATTCGCTGATAGCTGATGTCAAGTCGGGCGTTTCAGGTGCCGGGCGAAAAGCCGATCTCGCTCTTTTGTTTTCCGAGACAAGCGACTCGTTGCGTGCCTACGGGGTTTCGGGGCATCGCCACCTGCCCGAGATTCTGCAAGGTCTTGCCCTGGCCACTCCTGACCGGCTAAACATGATATTTACTCCACACTTGATCCCCATGAATCGGGGTATTCATGCTACCCTTTATGCCAGACTGAATGACATGAGTCAGGACACCTCTGTCGAGGCCTTAACTGAAATCTATGCCAAACGCTATGCTGCTGAACCGTTTATCAGGGTTATGCCAGCCGGAAGTCATCCGGACGTTCGTAGTGTCAGGGGGTCGAATAACTGTCGCATGGCATTGCATCGTCCGCAGGATGGAAGAATCATTACAATACTTGCTGTTGAGGACAATCTGGTCAAGGGTGCGGCTGGCCAGGCGATTCAGAACATGAATGTGATGATCGGCTGTGATGAGACAACCGGACTGGACAATCTGGCACTTGTTCCCTGAACGATGACCCGAATCATTGCTTTCTTCATTATGGCAACTGCCGTGTTTGTCGCCGGTGCCTACTATGGTCAGATGGATAAGGATTCCACGCAAATTCTCCCTGCCCAACTTCAGGAGTTGCAGGATCAGAATGAGGCATTGAGAATGGAAAATGCCGCACTTCAATCTCAGGTTGACTTGATCAAGGAAGCGCTACAAACCAATATTGCAGCCATGGTTCGTGTGCAGCGCAATCCACATGCCGCATCCTCTGAAGGTGAGTTGCGCCTGATTGCTGAAGAGCAACGGGAATTGCTGAATCGGTCACAGGCAGAATAAACAACGACTCCTGCAGGCACAATGCCCAAGGGTCAGGATTGACAATCCGTACGGATTGAGTCGGGTACCCAGGTCTCTGCCGAGACACCAATCCGGTCAAAATCAAATAGTTTGTGATCCGCAAGATGCGATGGAACCACATGAAAAATACTGCGGAAAATATTCTCGATGCGACCCGGATGATTTTCCCACTCCTTCAGCATTGCCTTGATTTTCCCGCGTTGCAGGTTTTCCTGTGAGCCACAGAGGTTGCAGGGAATGATCGGGAAGTTTTTCCACCGGGCATACTTTTCAATATCCTTTTCTGCACAGTAGGCAAGTGGACGGATCACGACATGGTTATCATCATCGCTTTTCAGGATAGGAGGCATGGCCTTGATCGACCCCTGATTGAACATGTTCAGGAATAGGGTTTCCATAATGTCTTCCCGGTGATGACCGAGTGCGATCTTGGTGATTCCGTGCTGTGCGGCATATTTGTACAGAATGCCTCTTCTCAGGCGCGAGCACAGGCTGCACATGGTTTTGCCTTCCGGTATCAAATCCGTAACGATGCTGTAGGTGTCCTGCTCGATAATCTCAAAGGGCAGGCCAAGTGACATCAGATACTCGGGGAGAACATGCTCCGGATAACCGGGCTGCTTCTGATCCAGATTGACTGCAATGATTTCGAAATCAATCGGTGCCGTAGTCCTTAACTGCATGAGCATGTCGAGAAGCGTGTATGAATCCTTGCCACCAGACATGCAGACCATCACCCGATCCTTGTCCGCAATCATATTGAAATCTGCAATGGCCTGTCCGGTATTTCTGCGCAACCGTTTCAGGAGTTTTTTCTGGTTGACTGAGCCGCTCCGCCCGGCATTCGGCATCGCTGGATTGTAAGCAAGATGTAACACGAAATTAGTCAATGATGGGTTATAGTTAAAACCAACGTAGACTGAATGATTGCTCAGGATTCTTGACTTCGGCGTCCGAATGCAAAGCCCTACACACTCTCATTGAAACGACTCCTGACATTAAAAGGCATCTTAATCACTCTGGTAGCAGTGATCGGGCTATGTTCCGCCCTGGTGACTGCTGTCAACCTCTGGATTCCGAAGCAGCCAATAATTAATTATATCAATTCCGCTACCGGTGGTGAATCTTCATTCGACAAGATTGTCATGGGTTGGGATTGGGGGCCGGATATACGCATTGACGGTCTCACGATTAACGGAATAAATCTCGGCGACTCACGCACCGAACTGGCGTTTGCACAGACTCGATTGAAAATATCATTTGAAGCCTTGTGGAGGAGCTTGACCGGTGAAGAAGACATCACGATCCTGAATGCTGGAAGCGACTCTGGTGAATTGACTTCAGGAGGGATTGAAAACTGGTTGATCAAGTACTTTCAGACTCTGAAGGTACTTGATGGTGCCATAATCCTGGTCAATGATTCGACTGAGTTCGTGTTCACGGTTGACTTGTTTGAGATCATAGCCTTTGACCCGGAGTCGACTGCAATTGTCTATGAAGGCAGTGTCAATGACGTGCACATGAATCTCTCGGCAGCACTTGCCGATATTCCCACACTGCTCAAGGATAATTCCAGCAATGTGGCTGTCAAGGGCTATATTCTGGACGAGACGAACACGATTTATGCCAAGGGAACGATCGATGATCTTCGGGGGCTTGGGGGTATTTTTCTGACAGCTGATGTGGCCGTGAATGACCCATCGGGCCTTGTTGCCCAGCTTCATGGTCCCAGACTGGATCCGGACATTTTTTCCGGAATCAGTTTGCAGTTCGACATCTCTGCTCCTGACAAACTCGATTCATTGTCTTTTTCATCCCTGCAAGCGCAAGGTTCTGTACTCGGAGTCGATGTACGCTTGTTCAGTACTCCCAGTCAAGAGGTTGTCCTGGATGACATGGACCTTGAACTTGAAGCGGTCGGGAAAATTGCAGATTCCGCCCCGGATGTCATCCCCCAACTGGCCGAAAATCTGGATGTGAATGTAAAGGGCCGCATTACCGGGAGTGCTGATGAGATTACCTTCATGCCAAGCAAAGCCTTGATTCAGGGGCAGGGGATAAACGCCAGACTGGATGGCAAGCTTGTGCTTGCCGACAGAAAATTCAGCACACGAGGAACACTTCAGGCAGAAGTCACGAAAGATGCTGCATTCATCTCCCCGGCTTTCGAATTTCTGCTCCCTGCCACTCTCGGGTCAAGTTTTTACGGTGAGTCCAGCGGTCTGGTGTTCGAGAATGTGCGTCTCAGTTCAAGTCAGGAAGTTGCCGAACAGGCCCGGGTAGTCGCAAGCGGCGCGTTGTCAATTTCGGTTTCGGGACTGAATGGCAACTTGGTGATAACCGGATTGTTCGACCGCGAAGGCCTGCTACGATTCCGGAAAGTCAGGCTGCCCGAGGAAATTCAGCTTGAAGCGCACACAACGCTCAGAATAAGCAACTCGCTAATGACCCTGGATTCGGTAGACCTGGTCGCACGAATGCCCGGAATAAATCTTGAGGGAGAAGCTTCCTATGCCCCCTCCGACGGTCTCGACAGCATGGTTGTCCAGATTCGTGGTGAGGCGGAGTCAGCGAAAAACATTGGCAAGGTGTTCAGGAAAAACTGGCCGGATACCGAACGGGTACTGGCAAGTACAGTGCTCAGGAAATCCCCTGATAAAGGCTGGTTACTGGATGATTTCCGTGTTGAATTGACCGAAAATCATCTGGAAATTACTGCAGATGGCAGTGTAAGGGTATTGAGATCTGGTGACATGGGCGTGTTCAAGATTAGTGCAACAGCCGAGCAGTCACAATTCATGGAGAGAATCAGTAAATCTGCATTTCTGCAAAGTCTCGTCTCTCCGATTGTTCCGCTCAGAGGAACTGCAATGCTGTATCTGGAACGGAACTCGAAAGGGCGAATGTTGTTTCATTTGCGCGAGATCGATATCGAAAGCGGAATTTCGAGAGATCTGGCCAGTGCAACCGGTCATCTTGACAACCTCCAATCCTCGAAAAGACAGGGTACTCTGGGTATCCGGGTGCGTGACAATCAAGGTCTTTATTCCAGCTTGCTGAATGCGGAACAGGTAGAAAAATATCCTATTCTTTCCGAGCTTCTGGAAGCTGACTTGAATCTGGTTTTCGACGGAAAACGCTTGCTTGTTGATGATTTTTCCATCAATCTGCTGACTGACGATGCAAGGGTGGAGGCAACCGGATCACTTGAATCCCTGAATCCAGTGATTACCCGGGATCTCAATATCGACTTCAGGGTTCTGGAACTGTCCCAACTGAATCGACTTGTCAGGGACAGCCGTTTTCAAAAAGTGCCAGCCGAAGGACAGCTCAAAGTTGCCAATTCTCCGGATGGGTCTGTTGACGTGCACTTGAAGGGCAAACTGGGAGACCAGGAGTTAAACGGTGAATTCATGGTTGACTATTCTTCGTCAGGCAAACCCGACATCAAGGGATACCTTCATTCTAATGAACTGGATTTGGAGAAAATCATCGGGCAGGAAGAAAGGGAAGGCCCGTTTTTTTCGGGCCGCGACCTTGAACTGTCCTGGCTCGACAGTATCAACCTTGATCTCGAGTTGAACATTGGCCGCTATCGGGGCCCGGTATTCGTTCTCGAGGACTTGTCCGGTGATTTCAGGGTCAAGGATGGTTCACTGGGAGTTGCGATGGTCGGACATGCTGAAAACAAGCCTGTCGACATGCGGGTCAACCTGCACCCAACCGAGTCTGGCTGGAAAACCGACATGAGTATACAGGGGGATGATGTCGATGTTGACGCACTTGATCACAATTTCCAGGTATCCGAGACTCTGGATAGCGTGTTTTCGATCGATCTGGACTTGACTGCCGAGGGTCGCTCCATGTCTGAAATGGCCTCAAGAACCAATGGTCGTCTCAATCTGGAAGTAAGTGATACGAATGTCAGGGTAGGGGAGAGTTTTTTGTACAGTGACTTGATTTTCGGCATGTTCAACCTGATCCTCACCCTGCAATCGCAGAAAGAGTTTGACTTGATGGAATGTGGCGTTGTAAATTTCCGGATTCAGGATGGTGTCGCAGTTCTGGATAATTCCCTGGCCCTGAAACTGAAGGACTTCACGATCCTCGGATCCGGCCAGGTTGAACTGGCCAGCGAAAAACTGGATATCGTGTTCTCGTCCAAGGCCCGAAAGGGACTTGGTATCAGCATCAATACCGTTGCCAAGCTTTTCAAGATCGGCGGTACACTGCGTAATCCTGAACTGGTTGCCGATACCGAGGGGCTGGCCAAAACCGGGGCATCTATTTTTGCGGGCTTGATAACCGGTGGACTGAGTATTGTTGCACAAGGCCTGTTTGATCGTGAAATTGCAAATTCCGATGTTTGTGAAGTGGCTCGCTCCAGTAACAGGTCCTGAATTTCCCGTATACCACTGTCGTTGAATCATGGCCGGATATTCTCCCTTGTCAGAGGCTGCAGAGCGCAATAAGCTACCCATTCTGGAAGTTGTACGTGATCACTTCCCTGGACAGGGCAATATTCTGGAGATTGGTTCAGGTACGGGGCAGCATGCAGTTTTTTTTGCAAGTCAAATGCCGGACATTTTCTGGCAGACCAGTGATCTTGTCTTTAACCATGTATGGATAGAACAGACCCTTGTACAGGCGGGATGCAGGAATACGGGCAGCCCTTTCGAACTGGATGTCGGGATTGGTGAGCACTGGAGTCGTATCGACATGCCTCCCGGCAAGTATGACGGGGTTTTCAGTGCCAACACGGCACACATAATGTCCTGGGACCGGGTTGTTGACATGTTCAGGGGAGTTTCCCGGGTTCTTGCTCCGTTGCGAAAATTCCTGATTTACGGTCCGTTCAATCAAGATGGCAAATATACCAGTGTCAGCAATGCCTCTTTTGACCGGTATCTGAAATCTCAGAATCCGGAACAGGGTATACGCAATGATCAGGAGGTATTGCGTCTTGCTGAATCCTGTAATCTGGATTTTCAGGAATCCATTGACATGCCGGCAAACAACCGCGTTTTAGTGTTCGGCAGGGCATCAAGGGATCTTGGCCACAAGTCGAAATCAGACGATCGTTGTTGATCGGAGTATCTGGACAAATTGCCGTAGTTGCGATCAGCATGTTCCCCATTCCATTTGAAAATCAATATGTAACCCTGGGTGAAGGCTTTTTTGCCAGAACCCGGCCAACTCCCGTATCCGGTCCAGTCCTGATTCGATTCAATCATGGTCTGTCAGAGCAGATGAATCTGGACATGGGCGATGTTGCTCTGGATCAGCTGGCTCAATGGTTTTCCGGCAATCAAGTCCCTGAGGGTGCAGAGCCATTGTCGATGGCTTATGCAGGGCATCAATTCGGATTCTACACACCGCAACTTGGCGATGGTCGCGCCATCCTGCTTGGCGAGGTTGTTGGTCAGGATGGACGAAATTACGAAATCCAGCTCAAGGGGTCAGGTCGGACTGTTTACTCACGAAATGGTGATGGACGCTCTCCACTTGGTCCGGTGCTCCGCGAATATCTGGTGAGTGAAGCCATGTATCATCTGGGTGTACCGACAACCCGGGCCCTGGCTGCCGTAGCCACCGGTGATGCCGTGTATCGGGAAGAGGTTTTGCCTGGCGGCGTATTGACTCGTGTCGCCAGCAGTTTCGTGCGGGTGGGAACATTTGAGTATCATGCACGTCATTCAGGCCAGGAGGGCGTAAAAAAACTTGCTGACCATGTAATCAGCAGGAGTTTTCCGGAGTTGTCCGAATCGGAGAATCCTTATCTTTCCCTGCTCGAAACAGTGATTGAACGGCAAGCATCCCTGATTGCCAAATGGATGCAGTTTGGTTTTATCCATGGCGTGATGAACACTGACAACATGTCAATAGTGGGTGAGACCATCGATTACGGACCATGTGCGTTCATGGATGGCTTTACGGTTAACAGGGTGTTCAGTTCAATTGATCAACAGGGTCGTTATGCCTATGACAATCAGCCAGGCATTGCACTTTGGAACCTGACTCGATTTGCCGAGTGTCTGGTCCTGATTATTGATTCGGAAGTGAATGTTGCCGTTGAAGCTGTCAGGCCAGCGCTAGAGAAATTCCAGACCCTTTACGAGAAGTCCTGGATGGCAGGTATGCAGGCCAAGTGCGGTTTCATCAGTGATGGTCAAAATATCGAACCACTGCAGGGCCTGCTAATCAAGCAGCTGTTATCCCTTATGCATGAGTGTTCCTCCGATTTTACGATAACATTCTACGAGTTATCAAGACTGGGTGATCAGGCAGGCAAGCGGGATCAAGAGTTTCTCAGGCAATTCGTTTCAAGGCAGCCAGTAGCTTGTGACTGGCTGGTGAAATGGCGCACGGCACTGAGTACTCGAGGGGTTGTGCAGAAACAGCGTCAGTCCCAGATGCAAAGTGTAAATCCTCTATATATTCCTCGCAATCACCTGATCGAAGAAGCAATTCGAAGTGCGGAAGATCATGGGGATTTCTCGGTATTTCATGAACTCCATGAAGTCCTGAAAACTCCATTTGCCAGACAGAAGGGTAAACAAAGATATCAAAGCCCACCCAATCCAGGGCAGGAAGTGAAGCAGACATTTTGTGGAACCTAATCCCCCCGGTTCATGGTTTCTAACCGGCGAATGATCAATAACTACCTGAAAGCAGATAGTTCCGTGAAATCAGCATTGCCGAGAGACCTGTTTCAAGATTGTCATTGACAAGAAATAGAAGTTGATTGCAGACAACACCTGCTGTTCAGTGTGTGGTTCCTTGTCCCTTGCTACTTCATTGTGGGGCAGATGACCCCAGTCATGGGCATTGTTGAAGATGTTCTGCCTGTAGGTGATCGGCAAGGTCAAAGAGCCATACCTTGTCATATATTTCCGCTATAGTGATATTATTGCACCATGAATACCCGAATACTTTCCAAGTATCCATCAGCGAGACCGGAATGGTTCAGCGGGGCTTAATTATACGCAAGCAGACTGGGGTACTGGACTTGATCAATCGCTGAATATTTACCTGAGAAATGATGCCACCCACCGAAAACAACCTTCATTCCCGCTCCGTTAGGCTACTGGTACACCGATACTGGGTAACCCTGATCGCATCTGTTGTCGTGATGGGAGTTCTTGCCTCGGGATTGCCGCAGCTCAACACTGCTACAGTTAGTCTACGAAATCACTTCGATGAAGATGATCCACTTCTGGTCAATCTGGAAATATTCGAAGACACTTATGCAGTATCCGACAGTCTTTTGCTTGCGGTCGAGCCGCCCGGAGACAGCATTTTCACGTCAGAAGCACTTCTTGTGATTGAGCAGCTGACCGATGCGCTATGGCTAATCCCGTATGCCACTCGTGTGAGTTCCATTACCAATCATTCGCATACGGAAGGAAAGAGGGATGACCTTATAGTCGAAGATCTGGTTCGGGACGCTATATCACTGAGTGAAGTCAAAATCGACCGTATTCGAGAGATTGCGCTGACGACAAAGGAGACAGCCGGTCGATTTGTGTCTCATGATGGTCGTCTGGCAGGATTGCTTGTAAGCGTGGCCCTGCCCGATAAAGGTCGTCCTGAGGCGAAAATCAAGGTAATCGAGGCATTTCGGAACATTATCAGTGAACAGCAGAATGCCAACCCGGACTATGCTTTTTATGCCTATGGCGAGCTGTTGCTGCAGAAGGCCATAGGTGATGCAATTGATCAAGATATGTCGCTGATTGCACCCACTGCATTCGGAATAATGCTGTTGGTAGCCTTTTTATTGCTGCGTTCGGTTTGGGGTGTTGTCGCCATTGTCGTCATGCTGATTGCAACGATGACATCGAGTTTCGGGTTTGCCGGGTGGTCAGGCTTGAAGTTCTTCGGTGAGAGCGGTGCTACCGTTTTTGTCCTGATGGCAATTGTGGTTGCTCATTCCGTGCATATGATTCAGGGGGTAATCAATGGCATGCTGACCGGCATGCGGCGAACCGATGCGATTATCCACTCTCTCGAGGTAAATTTTCGACCGGTTTTCCTGACCTCCCTTACTACGTCGATTGGCTTTTTGAGTCTCAATTTTTCGGAGATGCCGCCATTTCGAGTGATGGGAAACATCGTTGCCTTCGGTTCCATGATTGCATTTTTTTATTCGGTCGTGCTGCTTCCATCATTGCTGGCCATCATGCCGATGAAGGCTCCTCCCCAGCGCAAACGCATTACGAAGAGTTTTGAACGTTTGGGCGGTTTCGTAGTAAGCAGGAGCATCCCCCTGCTTTGGGTTTTCGGATTCCTGTTTGTGGTCAGTGCAATCGGAGTCTCCAGAATAGAGCTGGATGAAAACAACGTCAAGTTGCTTCCGAAAAGTCATGATCTGCGTCAGTCGGCGGATTTCATCAACGACAATTTTTCCGGACTGGACACCTTTGAGTATTCACTGGATTCCGGTCGTGATGGCGGAATCACGGATATTGAATACCTGGAGAAGGTTGATGAATTTGCTGACTGGTTTCGTCAGCAGCCTGAGGTGTCGCATGTTACTTCCATTGTCGATATTATGAAGCGTCTCAATCAAAACCTGCATGGAGACGCGGATGGTGCCTATGTTCTGCCGGAGAACTCTGACTTGGCAGCGCAATATCTGGTGCTGTACGAGTTTTCTCTGCCAATCGGACTGGATCTCAACAACCTGATCAACTTTGATCGATCAGCAACGCGTATGACCGTAGTTATTGAAAGCATGTCGGTCAAGGAGCAGGTTGACCTGGATAACCGGGCCGAGGCCTGGCTTGGAGAAAATGCACCGCAGATGCAGACTAGCGCAAACGGAGTTGCCATTATCACCGCATATTCAGTCTTGAGAAACATCGTCAAGATGTTGATAGGCACGAGCATTGCGATGTCGATCGTGTCGCTGATTCTGGTTTTTGTCTTTAAGAGCATACGTTTGGGAATACTGAGCTTGATCCCCAATTTTTTTCCAGCCGTCATGGTGCTGGGCACCTGGGGTTATGCTGTAGGTGCGGTGAGCATTACGGTATCAGTCGTCATCGCCATTGCGTTTGGTATTGTCGTGGATGACACGATCCATTTGCTGTCCAAGTATCTGCGGTCGCGCCAGAAAGGCTTGTCGGCTTCGGAATCGATTGTGCCTACTTTCAATCTGGTCGGCAGACCCTTGTTGACGACAACATTGATTTTTGCCCTGGGATTCTTCGTGTTTGCGGCATCGGGGCTTTGGGCCAATCAGGTACTTGGCCTGCTGGTCGGGATGACGGTGATAATTGCCCTGGTGGCGGACTTTCTGTTGTTCCCCCCCTTGCTTGTGGCGTTAGACAAGACCAGATTCCTCCTTGGTCAGGAGCAGTCATCCGAGGCGAAGAAGTCCGGTTGACCTCATTGGCATTGTTGGATGAATCTGTGCGGCTCCTGACAGAATTGTCGGCGGCAGTATAAGCCTGCAGATCACCCTCCCTCCTTTGAAACTTCTCCTGTTCCTGTGGTAACGGGGGGCTATTCTGCTGTGTCATGCTGGGGCTGCACTGCTTCGGCTTGACAAGGGTTCAAGAGCAGGTACAGGGGCGTTCATTCCTTCGATGTTCCAGGCCTGAAATTCAAGGGTAAGGGCATCAGGATAAAGGACTTTGGCACTACCCGTTTCAAGGAAATTCCGCAAGGGAAGACAGCGGCCTGCCGTATCGGCAGGTCCGGCTGTGACGGTTGAGGCGCTGACACCGACCGTGTATGCGGACGGTCTGGTCAGTTCACGGTTTGCGAGCCAGGAAGAATTGAACTTGTTGTCGCTTTCGGGAATTTGCATAAAGTCTCCCTGGATGAAGTTGCACAGTGTGCTTATATCCCTTGAATTCTTCCTGGCAATTTCTAGCTGGTATCCATTGTTGTTTATGCCGGTGATATGGGCTCCCGT
>JAJEAV010000066.1 GCA_022822625.1 Gammaproteobacteria bacterium
ATCGCCTCATAAACCGGGGGATAGGCCTTGTGCACATAACCGGTATAGAGATGGGTTCTGGATTTGCCGGATACTGGCTTTATGGCGACTTCCAGGGTCGAAATCAGTGAGCGTTTGACCATTTTGTCACGTAGCCCGCAAAGTTCATGCAACTCTGGCAAATACTGCTGCTGATCGAGGTAGGCCCACCCAACCTGTGGATCTTCCAGTTGTCTGGCCGCACTCTCGGGCGATAAGTGGACTGAATACCCGGCGGCTTCAAGCACCTGATGCCCGGTTATTCCGTATTTTGGGCCCATCTGGCGTACCCCGTGAAGATATGCAGACAATCCACAGGCTGCGAGTACCGCCGGCAAAAAGGGGGTGGCCGGCAATCCTCGAACAAATCCATTGAATGGATCAGAAATTGACAGCAATTCATCGGCCTTGATATTCGCGCACCGACAACGCTCCTTGAGGGCATCCAGAACACCCAGATTCTCATCATCGGTTTCTCGTTTCATGCGAAGCGCGATCAGGAAAATCGCCGTCTGAACGAGATCAACTTGACGCTTGAGTATGATTTCAAAGCCATCTCTGGCCTGTTCCCGGGTCAGGGACTTGCTGAGCTCAGGGCCGGTTGCAATACGCTGTATATAAGAGCGCATTCTTTTTTCTGGTGAGTCGGAATTCACTGTCTTAGCCCATATTTCCTGTCACTCCTGATGGACAAGTTTGCCTTAATACAACTGACCGAACGGTCCAGCAACTCTTTCAGCGGCAATATGACTGTCCATCAACCGAGTATATCATCCAGTTATTTCCCCAGCAATGGTCTCAGGTGCTCACCCAAAGCTGGGACGAGTACTCGATAGTATTTTGGAATATTTTCCATCTCCATCAAAATGTCGGCATGCAGGACAGTCTTGCCTGCGCCCGGCGCACCTTTGAAAATCATTGTTCCACCATCAATATGTCCTCCCCCGAGGCTTGAAACAGCATCACGAAAAACCTTGTACCTCGAATCACGCCCTCCAAAAAAGGATTCCTGCCGACTTCAGCAAGGTCAGTAAGCTTCAGCCATTCCTTCAGTGGCAATGGCTCAGCAGGTAACGGTTTTGGAGAAGGGTCTTGACTCATGGAATGATCAAGCCAATAATCACGTGCATTTCATACTTGAAGTTTCTTGCTCTTATAACCTGTGAAGAACCTCTTTCGATCTGTGGAATTCTTATTGGGCTGTCTTGTCATTGTAGGATATGCGAAAACTAACGAATACTGGCATATATACTTCTTATATTCGTATAGACTTCCATATCAACACTCACTAAAGAATACTGGAAAAGGGAATCTTTTCGTCATCATTGGGAACCTGACAACAATACACTCGACACCAATGGCGGGCAGATCCAAGTCAACGGAGTTGATGTTTTCTTCCCCCCGGACTGGAAAGGTTCGATCCAACGGCCCTGAAAGTATTGCCTACTGGGTTCATTGAAACTGAACTGCGACGCTTCAAGGCCATTCACCAAACTAAAATCAGGTCGAATCGCCATCAAGGTGATTAATCACCTCCTGATGATCCCATGTTCCGGAACCGAAATGGAAAATCCGACCCTACAGGCTCACTTCACGGTGGAATCCCGCTTTTCGTTCAGGCTCATTTGTCATTGGACAACACTATCAGTGGCAAAACTTGCAGAAATTGCGATAAACTATTCCTAGTGATGCAGCCTATTGGGTTAGGATATGGCAAGAGTAGTTAGTTTCATTAGCGAGAAGGGTGGGACAGGAAAGACAACAGCCTGTTACCACATTGCAGTGGCACTCCAAAGGTTCCACAATAAGCAAGTATTGGTAGTCGATACAGATTATCAACGAGGCGGGATCACCGGACGATTCTTCCCCGAATTGATAGAGTCATTTGGCTCGGATGAGATATCCGGCACAACTATGTTTCACAAATTCCAAGAACTATATAGTGCAGGAGAGCGTTCGCCAGAAGTGGACATTGTAAGTTGGAAAAAGAGCATCGATGTGATCGTTTCCGATCCTCGCCTCTCCGCAGTTACAGAGGACAAGCTTCCTAGTACTCAAAATATCCGAGAAAACAACAGGTCGTTGTTGAAGCACCTACAGGTGATTGATTACGTTCTTGATGCCGTGAAGGAAGATTACGATTATATCTTGATTGATAGCCATCCTGAAGTCTCCGATGTCTTGCGGTCCGTCATTTATTCGTCCGACTATTGCGTGTCTCCGGTAAAATTTGACCGTCAGTCTTCGATCGGTGTCGCTACCGTCATTGGAGAAATCAATAATGTAAACGCCGATGTCGAGCTTATCAAGAACAGTCTCGACGGTGATCTCGAATTCTTGGACACAGAGTTTTCCGGGTCCATGGGAATGATGGCGCGAGAATGGGGTGGAGACTTGAAGCGAACGGAGTATCTGGAGCGGAATCGACTGCGGCGAACGGGTAGCGTGTTCGAGACCTATGTCACTGAAGGCGATGGTTTACGAAGAGCGCTGTTGGACAGAGAACCAGTGTATAATGTCAGTGGCAACAACGCCAATAGGCAAGCACGCCAATTCCGGCAATTGACCCGCGAGTTCCTGGAAAAGTGCCCATGAAGGAAATCAACATCGAAAAGTTGGTCGAATGGCTGGGACCAGACGGAGCTATTGCTGGATTAGAAGGGAGTAATCTCACAGTTTCTGAGCTTTATGAATTGGGGATACGTTGCGGACTTGCTGTAGAAAAGCGGACGAAACGAGGAGATATCATTGTTGATCTTGTGCACCGAAACTCGATAAGAATCGACAAAACAACGGATGAATTGTTGTCAATGAGTCTTGATGAACTTAGTAGCTACTTTAAGGCCAGAAAAGTCTCTAGAACAGAACTCCTCAAATTGCTGGCGCAGTTTGACATGCGTCCTACCCCTGACGATAAGGTTAAACTTGCGGATTTTGCGGCAAGGGAAATTAGTGATGTCGGTATGTACCAAAGAGTAGCAAAGGGCGCGCGGCGCGCGTAGGGCTTTGTACGAAGAGATATCTACCTTGCAGACGACCTCTAGAACAGTGAAAAACATCTTGGCCGAAGTACGAGCGTTGGCTGTCGAATATTATCGGCTTACTGGAAAGCCCTTGGGCGTAAAATGGGGATTCGCAATTCAAGTCGACAGCCAATAAGGTAGGCCGATGCGAACGGGTTGTCTCCGTTGACCACTGGCTCCATTTAAACATGATCGTGTCCTGACGGTGCGAAGGATTGGATAAATGGAAGGTACGTGAAGAGGAAGGAGTGCAAGTCTAACTGTCTGGAAAATTAAGGGGATTTTCGTCCGAGACGTTCAAGGCTCCGACACAATAAAAAAGCATATACCCTTTCATTATCAATGTCTTACAGGTTATTTTACTTTGAACATTGAGATAGCAGTAGACCATAAACAACCTCTCCGCTCTCTGGAGGTGAATACAGTACCTGATTCAATCAACCAGTGTAATCGAGTTTTTGCCATGATTATCCGTGGTAGACAAAATGTCTTTGACAATTTAATAATTTCTGTTTCCGACCAACTGCTATCCCAGTTCGATAGTCAGTAATTCTGTCTAATCATTTGACGAAGATTGGGCAAATCCCGGATTGATAAGAATCCAATTTGATCAGATGCCTGAAATGATCGCGGTGCTCTTGATATCACGAATAGGTGGTCCAGCTTCAATAGATTGCAGAGTCGGTAAGTACTTGACGATGGTTTCGGAGCTTCACTTAACTTGACTTCAATTCCGACTTTCAAGCCTTCAACCTCAATGAACAGGTCCAGTTCTCCCCCGGAATGTGCTGCCCAGTACCATGCTGTTTCGATTTGAAACTCCCTGAGAACCTGTTCGATAACAAACCCTTCCCAGGATGCTCCGCTCACGGGATGGGAATACAGCGTCCTTTGATCATGAATATTCAACATTGCATGCAACAGACCAGAGTCCTGAAAATAGACTTTCGGAGCCTTGACCTGTCTCTTGCCAAAATTCTCATGCCATGGTTGAAGTTGACGAACCATATACGTTCCACTCAGTATATCCAGATAGTTTTGAACTGTGTGGTAGGAAACACCCATGGACCGGGCAATCCTTGACGCATTCCATATTTGTCCATGTGAATGTGCCAGCATATTCCAGAACTGACGTATTCTTGCAGCTGGAATTGAAAACCCCAGCATCGGCAAGTCTCTCTCTACATGTGTCCGAATCAATGCATTCCTGCGCCGAATACTCAAACGGTCACTATTGGCCAGATAACTGTCGGGGTAGCCACCTCTCAACCAAAGTCCTGAATAGTGGTCGATACCAACTTCCGAAATATCGAATCCTCCCATATCCAGGAAGTCAACGCGACCGGCCAGTGATTGAGAAATATTTCTCATCAGACTCGGGCTGGCACTGCCAAGAATCAGGAATCTGCATTTTCTCTCAAACCTGTCAACCAAAACGCGTAGCACATTGAACAAGCCTGGCATCAACTGGATTTCATCAAGAATAATCAGGCCATCCAGCTCAGACAGCACGGTTTCCGGGTTCTGCAATATTGCTGAATCTGCACTTGATTCAAGATCGAAATAATGAGACTTGTGAATTTTTCCAAATTCTTTTGCAAGGGTAGTCTTGCCACACTGCCTTGGCCCCAGCAATGCTGTTACTGGTGAATTCTGAATCAGGTATTGAAGCTGGTCGATATATCCTGTTCTTTTAATTTTCATGGTTTATTTATGATATATAGAAGTTCACATTCTATATATCATAAATAAACTTGCTTCTATAAGCAATCAAACAACGCAACAGGGGATTTTGCGTTGCAGAAAAATTCTGCCATATCAGGCTCGCTGGCTGGACTCGAAGGATTGGAGATTGAAATCAGAGACCAAAACAAGAAAGGCCACAGGGGAACGTTGACCCAACTCCTTCCACCGTGGGTGGATGAGGTACGCGTATTAATCGACAATATGAGGTCAAAAAGCAAATTTCCATGTTTTCCAATGAGAGATGATCCTGAACAAAAGGTCTATTTCCAACGAGAAGTAAGTATCCATGTTGCAAGAGTCGCGACATGAAAGGTGTCCGATCAGGCTCATTTGTCATTGGACAACACTCCTGATTGTCCTGCTTTCCGAATCCCCCTATAATTGCGCCTTCAACAATATCGAATTTTGCCCAGCCCGAACGGCCTCTGAATCATGTTTCAAAACGTAGAACCAACACCACTTGATCCGATCATCCGCCTTATTGGCATCTTCAAGGCCGACAGCCGTGATAACAAAATCGACATGGGTGTAGGTGTATTTCGTGACAGTAATGGCAATACCCCGATCATGTCGGCAGTCAAGGAAGCCGAGCAGCGACTTCATGACCAACAAACCACCAAGACCTATGTTGGCCTGTCTGGTGACGAATCATTCAATAAACACATTACCCGCATGGTGTTTGGCGATGCCGATACCAGTCGCATTCGTGCTGTTCAGGCACCCGGCGGTTGTGGAGCACTCCGTGTCCTGTCCGAAATGCTCTCCAGGGTTTCTTCCGACAGCAAGGTCTGGCTGACCGATCCGACCTGGGGCAATCACTATCCGATTTTTCAGGGGAGCGGATTTGAAACCGCAACCTATCCCTACCTCAATAGAACAACCAAGACTGTTGCCGTGGATGAGTTATTGGATGCCCTGTCAAGGCGGGGGCCGAAAGACATTGTCGTATTCCACGGTTGCTGCCATAACCCATCCGGAGCCGAGCTCCAGCCTGAACACTGGGACGAGATTGCCAGACTGGCTGCCAAAACGGGATTTTTCCCGTTTTTTGATTTGGCATATCAGGGCTTTGGTGATTCTCTGGAGCAGGATGCTTACAGCATTCGGACTGTAGCAAGAGAGGTTGAATCCCTGGTTGTGGCCAGTTCCTGTTCAAAAAATTTCGGACTCTACAGGGATCGCGTCGGATGTGCGATGATTGCAGGCGAGACTTCAGAATCTGCGGATCTGGCCTGTGCCCAGTTACTGAGTACGGCACGCAGCTCCTATTCGATGCCACCCGATCATGGTGCAGCGATCGTTGGCATGATTCTGGAGGACCAGGAACTGCATCAAGTATGGGAAAGGGAGCTTGACGGAATGCGGAGGCGTATTCTGGAATTGAGAGTCCAGATGAGCGACAAGCTTCGCACCAGAACCGGACATGACCGTTGGGACTTCATTGCCGATCATCGTGGCATGTTCTCCCTGCTTGTTCTTGACGATGAACAGGTGAACCGTTTGCGTGATGAATACGCAATCTATGTCGTAGCCGGCGGCAGAATCAATATCGCTGGATTGCGCGATGAAGAGGAAATGGATCGCTTCGTCGATGCGTTTGTGACCGTTACGGAATAAGGGGCATACCTCGGTTCTGACGAATCAGTCCACGGAGGATATTCAGGGGTTTAGCCAGCGAGCGGCCTGCTCTGCATAATAGGTCAACACGCCATGACACCCGGCCCGCTTGAAACCAAGCAGGGTCTCAAGCACCAGCGCTTGCTCATCGATCCAGCCATTTTGGGCGGCTGCCTTGAACATCGCATATTCGCCACTGACCTGGTAGGCGAAGGTCGGCATCCCAAACGCCTCGCGAATGCGCCAGATGACATCCAGATAGGGCGTACCGGGCTTGATCATGACCATGTCTGCTCCTTCCTGAATATCAAGTGCAGTCTCGCGCAATGCTTCTTCTGCATTGGCCGGGTCCATCTGATAGCTGTATTTGTCTGAACCACCCAGATTGGCAGCCGAGCCAACTGCATCCCGAAATGGCCCATAGAAACTCGATGCATATTTTGCAGCATAGGAAAGAATCCTGAGGTTGCAGAAACCCTCATCCTCAAGGGCCTTGCGAATACCGCGGATTCTCCCATCCATCATATCGGACGGCGCAACCACATCGGCACCCGCACGAGCATGAGACAGGGATTGCCGAATCAAGGATTCAACAGTGACATCATTCATCACGTACCCGGACTCGTCAACGAGTCCATCCTGGCCGTTCAATGTGTAGGGGTCGAGGGCAACATCCGTCATCACTCCAAGTTCGGGTACCTTGTCCTTGATAGCAGAGACTGCTCTTTGCACCAGACCATCAGGATTCCACGCTTCTCTGGCATCATCGGATTTGACATTCGACGGAGTCACTGGAAACAGCACTACAGACTGTATTCCGAGATTGTGCAGGTCCTGACATTTGCTGACAGTTCGATCAACTGACAATCGCTCTATGCCAGGCATGGATTGTACTGGCTCCGCTGTCTTGTCCCCTTCCCGAACAAACAGCGGTTGTATCAAGTCGTCCACGCTCAGGACCGATTCACGCATCAGTACACGACTGAATGAATCCGCCCGCATCCGACGCAAGCGGGTAAATGGATAGCGCCCCGATTCCAGATACTCAACCATCGCCAGTACCGATAGTATCCTGCTCCTTGATGAATACCTCAATCACCTGGATTTTCGATTCATGTGGAAGCCGTTGATTTGGCCTTTGCAGTCCTGCGTGGAGCTTTCGACCCGGTCGTTGCTGCACGAGGCCTGGATTTTCCGGTGGTGGTACTGGATTTGGCTGTACGTCCGGACTGAGGCCTGGAAGTACCATTAGCCTTGCGCTTCGATGTCCCTGCTTTCCCTGGAGAGGTTTTTCCGGTAGCTGCAGTTTTTTTCGCGGTTGCGGGCTTTTTCGCGGTTGTGGACTTTTTCGCGGTTGCGGGCTTTTTCGCGGTTGTGGACTTTTTGGTCTTCGGGATTTTGCTGGCAACAGCCTTCCCTGTTGTCTGAACAGGTTTCCCTGCAGGCGCTTTTCTGGGTCTTCTGGCCTGCTTCGGGGGGTCAACACGATTTATCTCACCACCAGCAATCACCGTATGATCGGCTTCCTGCACCACCTCGGATGCCGTCTCAAGCGTATGAATTTCCAGAGGACGAATTTCAACATCCAGCAGGTCGCGGATAATCTGATGAATCTGGTCCTTTTCACCCTCGCCATTCACGTTGCGAAGCTTGTGCTGAGCCCGGAAATACGTAATCAGCGGTAATGTTTCTTTCTCATAGACATCAAGCCGGATCTTGACGGATTTCAGATTGTCGTCTGATCTGGAAAGAAAATGTGTCGAGCCACACGAATCACAGACTCCTTCCACCTTTGGTGAGTCAAAATGCCGGTTGTAAATTCGCCCACAATCCTGACAACTGAAACGTCCCGAAATCCGCTTGATTAACACTTCACTATCGACATCAATATTGACCGTGATCTGGATTGGTCGACCCAGAAGTCCGAGCAGGTTATCCAGGGATTGAGCTTGTGGAATACTTCGGGGATATCCATCAATAATGAAGCCACGCTTGATATCGCGCTTGCGGAACCGCTCTTCGAGCATTTTCAGAACAATCTCGTCATCCACAAGATTGCCTTCATCCATGGTCTTTTTTGCACGCAGACCAAGCGGAGTACTCTGGGCAACCGCTTCCCGCAACAAGTCCCCAGTCGAAATCTGTGGAATCCGATAGACCTCCGACAACATCTTGGCCTGAGTCCCCTTACCCGATCCCGGTCCGCCTAACAGTGCTATACGCATCACTTGTAATGATTAGTTATTGTTGTTCCAGCAGGTTTTGATCCTTCTGAATGGTATCAATATGAAGAAGGGGCATGTCCAGCCAGATTGAAAACAGACAGCGACCAATTCTATAACAAACTGACCCAGTCCACTTCTGAACTCCCGCTTGCAATGAACGCAGGATTCAAAATATCGGGCTTATTATACTCCAGTGAATTTCCTTCGACATCCTGGATTTTTCCACCTGCTGCTTCAAGCACACACTGCGCCGCAGCTGTATCCCACTCGCTGGTTGGCCCGAACCTGGGGTAGACATCAGCAAGCCCTTCTGAAATCAGGCAGAATTTCAGGGAACTATCCATAAGGCGGGTCTCGACCCTGAAATCAAGCGATCTTACCCTGTCCATGAAACGCTCCAGACCGACATGTTTATGCGAGTGGCTTGACAGCACCACCAACCGCCTGTCGGGCAATTTACGGGTTTGGATCGATCGGGCCTTTTGTCCTGCCCTAGATGAAAATGCCCCAACTCCGTGGGCAGCAAAGTGTAACAGGTCACGAACCGGGGTATATACAACGCCAAGCACCGGCCTGGACTCCTGAATCAATGCAATATTGACCGTAAACTCTCCACTACCCCTTACAAACCCCTTGGTTCCGTCAAGCGGGTCCACCAGCCAAAGCGTTGGCCAGTCGCATCGCTGGCCGTGCATTTCAGGCGAGGATTCCTCGGACAATATCGGGATATCCGGGGTAATTTTCTCCAATGCAGCCTGAATAATCTCGTGGGACCGAAGATCGGCAAGGGTAAGCGGCGAACCGTCCTGCTTGTAGTCAACGGAGAGGTCAGGACTGTCATGGACATTCAGGATTTCTCGGCCTGCCGAAATGGCGATGTCCACAACCTTCCCCAGAAGATGACGATCAATCCTTCTCTTTGCATTCATTATATAACATTGAGGTCTTGAATTTTCGGAAAGCCAAGCGAGATGATCTCTGCCACAAACCGGATCAACTGATTATTGCATCTCGACAGACTGCCTTTTGCGATTTCAGTTTATCATGACTATAACGACCCGACTCGAGTATCCGGCTTTTTACAATCTGCAAATATGACCTATTCAATCAGACAAAATTCACCATCAAGGTTATACTGGCAATTACTGGATGATGGAACCCTCAACGCAGACCCATCGCAGGATCAGGCACTTCGACAACTCGATTTCCTGCATCATGAATTGATGATTGGCACTCGAATGCGCTTGTCAAGCAAACTGAAAATGCTGCTTCCAGGCAAAAAAACCAAACAGCCTTCGGGATGCTATCTATGGGGCGATGTTGGAACAGGAAAAACCCTGCTCATGGACTTGTTCTCCTCCAGCTTGCCACCGGAAATCGTGTATCGCACCCACTTCCATCGCTTCATGCGCTCGGTCCATCACCAAAAAAACCGGATCAAGGAGGAAGCCGATCCCTTGAAAAGGGTGGCAAAAGACCTGCTTGGGCATTGTCGTGTACTTTGTCTGGATGAATTCACAGTCTCCGACATCGCCGACGCCATGATCATGTCAACCCTGCTCGACCACCTGTTCAAGCGGGGAATCATCCTGGTAACCACTTCGAATACCCCGCCGGACGAACTCTATTCGGGAGGACTTCAGAGAGATCGTTTTTTACCGGCTATCGAATTGATCAAGGATCACACAATCAGCATTGAAGTTGACAATGGCAACGATTACCGTCTGGAATACCTGAGTGGGACCGATACATTTATCGTTCCGCCAACGAATGAGACGGATGCACTTCTAAAGTCTGCCTTTCTTCACCTGGCAGGGCCGAACCCCGTCTTCAATACAGAACTGGAAATCAACGATCGCCTTCTTGACGTCAAAGCTCTGGGATCCGACACTGTCTGGTTTACCTTCACGGCGATTTGCCAGACTCACAGATCAAATTCGGACTACATCGAAATTGCCCGGCAATTCCATACCGTGATCATCAGCGATATACCAAGGCTGGGGCCGAACATGGATGATTCTGCCCGACGGTTCATTGAACTGATTGATGAACTGTACGATCGCAGTGTTAACCTGCTGGCCTCATCGGAACATTACCCGAAAGACATCTATCATGGCAAGCTACTCATGAAGGCATTTCAGCGAACTGCGAGCCGTCTGGCTGAAATGTCATCTGCAGACTACCTCTCATCACCGCATCAATAATCCAGAACGTGTTTCGCACTCCAGCACAAGCCACTCCACATGCTGAATTTGTGGCCGTGATGGCATTCATGATGGCCCTGGTCGCAATGTCCACCGACATCATGCTTCCGGCACTTGGACACATCAACCGGGATTTGCTGACATCCCAACCCAACGATCGACAACTTGTCATTGTCATGCTGTTCCTTGGAATGGCCTGCGGACAAATACTCTGGGGACCGCTTTCCGACAGTTTCGGACGAAGGCCTGCCATACATTCTGGTTCCGTAGTATTCATGGCTGGGTGTCTGATCAGCATCCTGTCCCAGAGCATGGAGGTCATGTTATTCGGGAGATTCTGCCAGGGTTTCGGCGCGGCGTCAGCAAGGGTAGTGGCCATGGCCATGATCCGAGACCGGTTTTCAGGGGAGCAGATGGCTCGAGTGCTCTCGGTAATCATGTCGGTGTTTATCCTGATTCCCATGCTGGCACCGGCAATAGGTCAGGCCATTCTTTGGGCAAGCACCTGGAGAATGATTTTCGCAGCCATTCTGATCTATGGCCTGGTCGTTCAGGTCTGGTTTTTTCTGAGACAACCGGAAACCCTAGGTATTGATAAACGGCCGCCTTTCACGTTCCGAACAGTGCATGAAGCCTTCATGGCAGTTTGCAGACACCGTGCTACAGGGTTCTACACCTTGTCTGCGGCCTTCGTGTTCGGGGTGTTTGTCGGATATCTGTCGTTTTCACAACAATTGTTTCAGGAGTTTTATACAACGGGGGGCCGATTCGCGCTGTACTTTGCAATCCTTGCTCTATCCATTGGCATTGCCATGTTCGTAAACTCTCTTCTGATCTCCCGTTATGGCATGCACAGGCTCAGTCTGGCCGGACTGGTTACCTTGACCCTTGTTGCTGCGATTTTCCTGATTCTGACAATCCTGCATGGGGGCAAGCCACCGTTTGAGATTACCTTTGGATTGTTGTTTGTGTACTTTCTGCCGACCGGAGTATTATTCATCAACATGAACACATTGGCGATTGAGCCGCATGGCAGAATTGCCGGAATGGCGAGTACTGTCATCAACACTCTCATTACTCTGGGATCCCTGGTTATCGGTGTCGCAATCGCCCAGGCATTCAGCACCTCCCTTTATCCGTTTGCGACCGGGGCCCTGATATGCAGCATCCTTTCCCTGGGCGCCTACTGTCTTGCCTGCAGACAGTTTCGGAAAATCCCTGCTCAAGTCGACTGAGGACGAATCACCTGCCTCCCTTGATGAACCCAATTGGGTCAGACGGATCAATACCGTCCATGAAAACCCTGCCCCGGTCGGGATGGGCGACCTGGTAAACCAGCCCAAGCCAGTTATTGATCATGGCCTTGCCAGTATCCGACCAGGTTATATCCACCATTGCCTGAAGTTCCTGATCCGGAAACGGTCGCGGGTTTTTGTGGGTAGCCTGACAGGCATTCACCTCGGCCCTGAATGCTTCGGCATGCTGTTTACCCTGACCCTTGAAATAGTTCTCCGGGAACGGCGGATAATCAGTCCGTATACCTCCGATATAGCGGTCTACCTCACGTTTGTATTCCTTTAGCAGGCTGATCTTGTCATACTCTGGATGGCCCTGAAAAAACACGAATCGCAACCCGTCTGCACTGACACCGAGGTGCAGATTGGAAATCTCCCCTTCAGCCAGAACAGCCAGACCGGCCTCTTCAAACTGACCGGAACTGACTTCGTAGACATGCGAGTGAGGTGCATCAAACCTGCTGTCTATATTGCTGGTAATCGGATGCATTTTACCAGTCAGACGCTGGGAGTATACCCCCCAGCGTTTTTCGGGAAGCGGATATCGTTCAATTCCATAGAGCATCTTGACAATTGCGTGGGTCGCCAGACATGAACACATGACCGAACAGACATTGTCTTTTGCCCAGTAGACAACCTCTTCAAGAGGATTCCAGAACGGTTCGGCCGTGATGTCCGTCAAGGCCGGATTTGCTCCCGATAGAATCAATGCGTCAAGACCCTGTTCCTGAACCTCTTCAAAAGAAGTGTAATACCGATTCACGTGTTCTTCTGCAGCACCTTTTCTCGGAATCTCCGGAAAGGTAAACGGATGAATAATGAACTGGGCAATTCGATTGCAGGAACCAACCAGCCTCAAGAACTGCCGTTCGGTAGCCTCAAGTGCCGCATCAGGCATCATGTTCAACAGGCCGATATGAAGCTCCCGAATATCCTGGGAAGCGGCGCGCCCCCGGGTAAGAATCTCCTGTCCTTCATCGCGCAGTCGCCGAAAACTCGGCAATGGACTTGTTTCTACCAAAGGCATAATTCGATCAGGGAAATTGCAGGTGAGTCTATCGATTCAGGGTCGGAGTCCGGATTTTTTCGATCATGCCAACCTGATGCTTCACTCAGGATAGACCGTCAAGTGCATGACACAGGAGATCCATAATATCGGCTTCATCATTAAGTTCCCATATTTTCTCGGCTTCAATGGTGTATCCGTATTTCCCGGCAATTCGTTCATACTGGGGCCTTCGATAATCGATCAACAGGGGAAACACCCAGCGCACGAATTCTTCAGGGTCAACCTGATCGGCAGACTGCATCGAGTGCTCTTCAAGATACCGGGCGAGATGCTGTTCCAGAAAATCATCTTCGTAACACAATGGCTTCGGCTTGCAGACTGCCCTGTCTGTCAGCACATGCTCCAGGGATTCATCCGCATGAAGATAGACAACGACACTGATTGCCGATAGGCGTTCCCAGCATTCAGTATCGTCCAAGGAGCACACGCTACCGCCGGCATCATTGATGAAATGGGGGTACCCGTAGATATCCCTCGATTTCTGCATGAAAACCTCGACATCACGCATGGCGCGATTTTCCGCATCCCGGAAAATCGCCTGGCGGCGCTTGAATTCATCAATGCTCAATCCTCCCTTTGCAGGGTCGCCAACCATGCCCAGAAAACTGGATACGGAAAATTGATGCTCAAAGGTAAAATTATTCCGGATATAGATCGAGTCTGTCTGCAGCAGGTGCCTGAGATACGGGATTTGCATGGCAACCCGCTTTACTTCATCGAGAATTGGCTCGTCAAGATACCGGGTGGCAATGCGGTAGTCCCCCGAATAGTGAAACCACGAACTGCGGGGCAGTTTCAGTGAAAAGGCCGTTTTTCCCACACCGGACATGCCAAGCAAGGTAATAACCTTGTTTGGTGTTTCCATAAATTGCTTGGCTGTCATCTTCATGGGTGCATATCCCGGTTTGGACAGAGGGATTCTACATGAAGAGATACAGAATAATGACACCGAGAACCAGTCGATACCAGACAAATGGCATAAGGCTGAAGCGCTCAAGGTAGCGAAGAAAATAACGAATACACAGAAACGCTATCGATGCGGATAGACCAATCGCAACAAGCAGTTTCGACCAGTCTACCGGATTGGGGTCGGATATCAACTGATATCCCTCCCACCCCCCGGCGATGAGAATCACTGGGGCAGCCATCAGGAATGAAAATCTTGCCGCGGCCTTTCGAGTCAGGCCCATGGCCATGCCCGCGGTCAGGGTCACGCCAGAGCGGGATGTACCGGGAATCAGGGCCAGTATCTGAATCAGGCCGATCAGAAGCATGTCCAGAATACGAATTTCCCGGAATTCACGTGTGCGGCGGCCCCACAAGTCGGCAACACCCAGCAACAGCCCAAATCCGATGGTCGCAACGGCAATGGAGATGGGATTGCGTGCAAGTGTACTCACTACCCCCTCAATCAGGAAACCGGTCAACCCGATAAGAACCGTGGCAAAAAGAATGCACCAGGCCATATTGCCGTGAAAGGTGGCCTGTCTTGTGTTGATCGACCGAATCCATTCACGAGCAAGCAACCGGAAATCCTCATGGAAATAGCCAAGTACCGCTATCAGGGTCCCAATATGGACAGCTGTATCAAAAGCAAGTCCCTGATCAGACCAGCCCAGCATGGAGGGAGTCAAGGCCAAATGTCCGGAACTCGAAACCGGGAGGAATTCGGTGAGTCCCTGAAGAATCGACAGCCAGATTACCTGATACCAGTCCATCACAGGCAATCCTGAATGTCCTTGAATGAAAAGCCGGAAAGTTCGTGAGGATAGTTCCTCGACAATGCCAGCACCTTGAACAATTCCCCCATTTCGTGGGGAAGTGTCAGTTTCTTGATTTGCCGGGTGATTTCAAGCATCTGCTTCGATGGTGTTGCAAACTCGGATGATGCCAGATCGAGTATGCCATTGGCAATCAGGAAGCAGGCCTGACTGCAAAAGCCCGCAATCCCGGCACCAGCCTGGCTACCCGCCTCGGCAATCGCCGTAAAGTCGACATGTGCCGTAATATCCTGTAATCCAGGACGCAAGAAGGGGTCCATATTGGACTCATGACGATAGTGGCACATGATCGTGCCATCGATCCGGTCCGGATGGAAGTACTCATGCCTCGCAAACCCGTAATCGATAATGAAGGCCACCCCCTCTTCAAGTGCGTCTGCAAGACTGGCTGTCCAATATTCGGCCTGGAGTCCCAGCTCGCCCTGATATCCAGTAGGCAAGTCCAGTTCCCCCAGTCGTGCAAGCACTGTACCTTCAAGAGGTGCACCTTCTTTCCAGTCCAGCAGTCCTTGATCAAGACCCACTCCGAGTTCGACAATGCTGTCTGCATTCCTGACTCGAAACCGCTTGACCGGCATTGCATCAAGCACTTCATTGGCAATGACCATGCCGGTTATATTGTCCGGGATGTCATGGACCCATTCGATTACTGAAAGAAGTTCAGGAGCCGAGTTTTCAAATAACGTTCGCTGTCGTTCGACTAGGCCACCACTGGTCTCAAGAATCATGTATCGCCTTGGCAGAGCGGATTCCGGATTCAGACAAGTGAGTATATCGAGTGCCAGCTGGCCAGTACCTGCACCGAATTCCAGAATGACTGCCGATTCCGGATAGGTCAGGTTTTCGCGGATTTGCCGGTATTGCCTGGCCAGGCATCCTGCAAAAACATTACCAAGCATCGGGGCAGTGATGTAATCGCCATCAGCACCGAGTTTTACCGTGCCAGTGCTGTAATACCCGTAATCCGGAGAATGCAGCACTTCGTGCATGTATTGATCAAAACCGATCCATCCGCCACACTCATGAACAAGGTCATGAACCCTCTGAACAACCCGTGATGAATGGGTATCGTGCCCTGCTCCTGTCTGACTGACTTGCGTCAATGGAATGCTCTCGGTATGCACTGGAAGGAAAGCCGGAGATTGAACCCGGCAAGATGAATTTCGAGTGGTCGCCAATACGGGTTTAGCCAATCATAATCAATATAACAGTTGGTATCAAAACAAGAATTTCTGTTGTTACTCCTGGAATTTTTCACCTAGATCAGCGAATATTGATTATCGACAGGTCAACTCCCCATGTATATCCGGAAAAAGGCATATTTCGACACCGATGGAGTTTAAAACCGTCGCCTTTTCACCTTAATCATGCAGAAGATCCCAAACTGCAACTGCAAGTATTAACAAGAATACTGGCACATATAGTAAATACAGGAAACCCAACCCAATCTTTCGTGAAGATCGAAATTGCCTCCTACTACAGAACAAACGGCCATAATCCAACGCCGAATCTTATGACGTTTCCAATAACGATCTGCCAGATCGTTGTAATAGCGATAACATCTCTCGGCATCAAGCAGTTGCTGCCAAACATCATTGTATAGAGCTTGATTCATTCGAAACGCCTTCTGATAAAAAAGCATGTGCCCCTTTCATTGGATTTCATTGTAATTCACAATATGTCAATATACATGGTCATCTGTTGGTCATCTCTTGTCCAACGTAAAACTGAATCTAAACAAAGAGGGTATTTCCAACGTGTCAAAGACCCCCACCTTACACATGATCAAACCTGAATCCGTGCCTGACGCACCAGCAGATCTGCCTTTTTCCGGCAAGGTCGTACTTGTCACGGGCGGGGCTCGTCGTATAGGTGAAGCGATTACCCGGCACCTGCATGCGCATGGTACGCGCTTGCTTGTTCATTATGATACCAGCCACAGTGAGGCTACTGCATTAAAGGAAGAGCTGAATCGCACACGGCCAGATTCCGTGGAGATTATTCAGGGGAGTTTCCGGGAGATTGACGAACTCAAGATCAACTTGCGTCATGCGATCCACGATCTTGGTAGACTTGACTGCCTTATCAACAACGCTTCAAGATTTTATCCGACGCCAATTTCCTCAACCGGAAATAACCAGTGGGATGATCTCATCACCACGAATCTCACGGCACCTTATTTTCTGAGTCAGACAGCGGCTCCCTATCTGAAAAAAAGCCGGGGTTCAATTATCAATATCACCGATATTTATGCTGAACGCCCCTTGCCCGGCTATTCTGTCTATAGTGCATCCAAAGCGGCTCTGATGTCCTTGACCCGCTCGCTGGCCCTGGAACTTGGCCCTGAAATCAGGGTTAACGGGGTCGCCCCGGGGGCGATCCTCTGGCCCGAACATGACAGCGACAAAGTTGCCCAACAACGCATCATTGCCAAAACCGCTCTCAAGCAGGTCGGCAATCCCGGAGACATTGCGAAAACCGTGCTGTTTCTGATCACTTCAGCCGATTACATTACCGGCCAGATTATCAATGTAGATGGCGGTAGAAGCATCCTGTACTGAATCCGGATCTTGTGTCCATCTGAAAAACCAGCTCAAATGATAGTGAACACATGAATAACACGACTTCCAGACAGGCAATGCCTGCCCGGCAGATTTTCGACAACCCTGGTAGCAGGCTTGACTCTGTACCCGGTGTCCATGATCTTGATGACCAGCGGTCAACAAACACCAGACCAACCTCGAGTGGGTGTTGATTCAACCTGCCCCTCCCCTTCAGCAGTCGCGTCAATGATGGACAATTGCAGGGAGGTTGATATTGATCTCGCAAAGACGGGCGTTGTGCCATGGGTCGAAAAAGGATTTCGGCTTTAATCTAAATATTCCACTAATCAAGAGATCAGGGTCATGCAGGCTACAGTTGCCTCTGCCTGACCAGAGGAAAATCTGGAAAATTCATCTGGTATTCAGCTGTTTTCGGATAGCCAGCTCTATACTAACGCGATTGATTCAGGGCATGTGGATGTCGTATTCCGCGATGCGGCCGGGTTTGTAAAATAGCTTGAAGTCAACGCAGGGGAATATGAGTTTGTGGGAGACAAGTATTTTCTTGATGGAAGGACAGGAATTTGCTTCGAAAGGAAGGTGAGGATTTACGTCTCCTTTTGAATGGGACGATTCAAGCCATTCCTGAACATGGCTTCCATGCAGGTATTAACGCCCGGCATTTTGACCTTGATCCGTATAACATGAAGTGAGACAGATTCATTCCGTGTCACTGCATATACTTGAATAATGGCTTGACCAACCCATTATTGGCCTGTTCACCACTGATTTTGGTTGTGATGACATTTTTATGCTGAATTATCGTTCTTTCTGTCTTGTCGGATTTGTCTCCTGTGTCGGGCTAATTGCTGTAGCCCTTTATTTTCAACACATCGACGGGCTTGACCCTTGTCCGCTCTGTATATTTCAACGAGTCGCCTTCATGTTGATGGGGGCGGTGTTTCTGATTGCTGTTTTGCACAACCCGAAGAAGACTGGCATGAAGGTTTACGGAGCAATTGCGACAGTAATCGGGCTGGCAGGTATTGCCATTGCTGCCCGACATGTGTGGTTGCAGAATGCACCGGAAGATCAAGTGCCAGAATGCGGGCCGGGCCTGGACTTCATGGTTGAAGTCCTACCGTTTCACGTAATGCTTGAAAAGGTGTTTATGGGGTCGGGAGAATGTGCAGAAGTGTCCTGGACATTTCTCGGTCTTTCGATGCCAGCCTGGAGTCTCATCTGGCTACTGCTTCTGACGGCAATTTCTGTCAGACTCGCATTCTCGAAAAGTTGAACACCCAACCACCCGACACAACTTTTGCCGTTCTCTGCCGTGAAGTAAAAGCCTGTCGAATCTGTCGATCAGAGTTGCCTCTTCTACCGAATCCGGTATTTCGTGCCTCACCCGAAGCACGAATCCTGATTGCCAGCCAGGCACCCGGAATTCGAGTGCATCAAAGTGGCATACCCTTCAATGATCCGAGCGGTGACCGTTTACGCGACTGGCTTGGCGTGGACTGCAATACATTCTACGATTCATCATTGTTCGCAATCATTCCCATGGGATTTTGCTACCCCGGAACAGGGCCTACTGGCGACCTACCCCCGCGCAAGGAATGCGCAGCGACCTGGCGTCAGCCATTGCTTGACAAACTGCCCAATATAGAAACCACAATCGCTATCGGACAATACGCAATCCACTGGCATCTTGGCAGAAAACGAAAAACAACCCTTACCGAAACCGTCAGACACTGGCAAGATTATTCTCCGGAGACCATTCCTCTACCCCATCCAAGCCCGAGAAACAATATCTGGCTTGCCCGAAATCCCTGGTTCGAAAAAGAGGTGCTGCCATTGCTCAAGTCCCGGATCAAGCACCACATCAACTGATTGCCTTCCGTTACTCTACCTGGTTTTCATCGGACTGAAACAGTTGTGAAAGAGCCTGTACAGCAAATTGTCCAACCCCGATCATGAATGAGTCAATACAACAGAGCATCAGACATAATTCAAGTTCGGTCTGCCCTGCTCCGGTTTTCAGCCAAGATTCTGTCTGAAAAACTCCACGGTCCGTTCCCAGGAAAGTGCCGCATCATCGGCGTCATACCGGGCACTGGTCGGATTGGCAAACGCATGATCCGCCTCGTACCAGTGGACCGTCAGCTCCGACTTTCCTGCGCTTTGCATCGCTGACTCGAAACCACTCACCATGTCCTGGTTGATCCAGCCGTCCCGAATGGCGAAATGCCCCAGCACGGGGCCTTGCAGGGATGCCAGATCGGTGTCGGTCTTTTTGACATTGCCATAGTAGATGACCGTGGCATCCACCGGTGTAGCCAACGAGGCGTTCAACGACCAGCCACCGCCAAAGCACCATCCCACGGTGCCCACCTTGCCCGTAGAGGCAGGACTCTTTTTTAGATAGTCGACCCAGCTGACCAGAATATCCGTGGCGACGGTCGGATCGACTTTCTGCATTAGCGCCCGTGCTCCGTCTGGCGAGTCTGCTACCTCGCCACCGTACAAATCGACGGCCAGGGCCAGATAACCCAGATTAGCCAACTCCACTGCCACCGCCCGGATCTGGTCGTTCAGCCCCCACCACTCATGAACAAGCAGGATGGCAGGAGCCTTGTCCGCGTCCGGCATAGCTAGTGTGGCCGAAACATCCCGACCGCCATGGGTAGTGAGCATGACGGTTTGAGTCCCGTCAGCCGCCGCACGAGCAAGTTCTGGATAGGCCAGAACCGTGGCCAGAGGCAGGGATGCCAGTCCTTTCAGAAACAGGCGGCGATCGGAGCTTGAAATCCTGATCGGTGGCAATTTACGGTGATTGCCGCAACCTTTGATGTCACACATGCTTGATTGCTCTCGGCAGTTTGTCGAAATGATCTTTCATAAAACAGGGCTGGACACTGGATTCCATGTCAGCCAATGTAGACTCCTCACTCGGGACGTTTCGTTCAGGAGCCCAGTTTACACGAAAAATCGGGCAACGCTGAAGCATAATCTTGTTTCACTGCCCCGTGCTCCATGGTGTGTCCAAGTGATAGATATAAGCTCAAAACCAACTCCTTTCTTGTCTGAATTCGACTCATCCAAAGTAACGGATTGCGATAACTCCCAGGGCGACCACGACCGCCGCGAAAATGCGTTGACGGCCAAATGGCTCCTTCAATAACAAGGTGCCAATCAGGGCAGCAAAAATTACGCTGGTTTCGCGCAAGGACGATACCAGTGCCATCGCTCCCAGACCCATTGCATGAATGACAATGCCATATGCGACCGACGAGGCCAGGCCACCAGCCAGCACCTGAGACCGATTTTGCACCAGAAAGGCAAACCAGCTCTGTCGGTGAAACCATGTCAGCCAAATCACGATAGGGACGGCCTCCAGGGTAAACAGCCAGAGAATATAGGACAGGCTATTTTCCACCTGCCGTACACCGACACCATCGGTAACGGTATACAGGGCGATAAGAACGCAGGTGGCCAATGACCACCAGAGCGTAGGTGTAAATCGATAGTGATAACTGACACCAAAAAAAGCCAGAGACATCAAGCCCACGCTTACCAGAACAACTCCAAGCAATGCCTGCAGACTTAGCACTTCGCCGAAAAAAATGGCGGCTCCAGCAGCTACCAGGACCGGTGCGAGACCACGAAACAACGGGTACACGAGGGAAAGGTCACCGCTCTGATATGCCCGACCCAAAGTAAAATAGTAGACATTGTGTATAAGCATGGATGCGATCAGGAACACCCAGGATTCAGCCGTTGGCAACGGAACCGTCCAGAGCAGACCCAGAGAGATCAATCCGGCGACGAGGCGATAGGCAGCAATGCTGTAGACCGGACTTCCTCCGGATTTGGCCAGCGCATTCCAGCCTGCATGCAATGCGGCCGCAAACAGAACCAACAGTACCAGTTCGGTTGACATCGGTTCAATTGCAGCGGGAGATGTATTCTGTCGTTCTGATTAGGCGATCGGTAATGCCCGGTTCATCAAATGCATGACCTGAATCTGGAATAATGAAAAAATCGGCCTGGGGCATAGACTGGTGTAATTCCCAGGCAGTCTTCATGGGAGTACAGACATCGTATCGTCCCTGTATGATCGTGGTAGGGATGTGCTGGATGGCATTCACTGACTGCAATATCCAGTTGTCGTAATCAAAAAACCCACCATGATGGAAGTAATGGGTTTCAATTCGGGCAAATGCTTCTGCAAAATCCGGCTTGCCGAAAAGATCGATCTGTTGCGGGCGGGGCAATAGGTTAATTGTACCGCCTTCCCACTGACTCCATGCCCGGGCACAGCGGATTCTCTCGGCCGCATCACCACCGGTCAGCCTGCGATAATATGCACCAATCAAGTCACCCCTTTCGTCAGCCGGAATAGGGTCGATAAACAGTTCCCATGCGTCAGGGAAAATAAAGCTTGCACCTGACTGGTAAAACCACTCCAGTTCGAGTCGTCGCAAGGTAAAGATGCCCCGCAGAATCAATGCAGACACCCGATCTGGGTGGCTGATTGCGTAGGTCAAGGCAAGTGTACTGCCCCAGGACCCCCCACAGACCAGCCATTTGTCAAAGCCTAGGCCTATGCGAATCAATTCCATATCCGCTACCAGATGCCAGGTTGTGTTGTACTCCAGAGATGCCCATGGGCGGCTTTGCCCACAGCCCCGTTGGTCAAACAGGACGATGTGGTATTTTTCCGGGTCAAAAACCTGCCTCTGTGATGGTTGACTGCCACCACCTGGACCGCCGTGTAGATAGACCGCCGGAATCCCGTCTGGATTGCCACTTTGCTCAACATAAACCTGATGACCGTCACCGACATCAAGATGACATTGGTGAAATGGCTTGATTTCCGGATACAGGGTACGATAAGTTGACATGAAGGTAATCCAGTTAAGAATGGAGCATCATCCGCTTGTTTGGTCCCGAGTAGGGAGTTGGCAAATTTGCTGCAGAATAAGATACCATTTCGGCCCCGGCTTTGAAATCTGAAATCAAATTGGATCAGAACCAGTTTTTGCATAACCTCCAACAGGACTGCTTTGTGCAGGTTCCGTCCTCGTTGTCTCGAAAAGAAATTGAAGCCGCGGCAAATGGGTTTCTCTCTTTTTTGTCACTACCTGAGGAAATTCGGCAACAACTTCATTTTCCTGCCACTATACCCCGTGCCAGTGCTGATGGCTATACCAACAAGGTAGATTTGGAGCATAAGGATTCAAAACAGTTTTTCCATTGGAATCCAGCTCTCATGGATCGAGCACCTTGTCAAGATCTACGCCAGTCGGAACCCGTGATTGAGGAATTTTTCCGGCTGGCCGAGCATGTATATCACAAGGCAGAAGGCATTCTTGAGGAGGTTTACACCCAGTACCTGCCCCAATATTATCCCCGGATTTTCCATCAAGGACGTCTGATTGACGGTATTTTGCGTTTTTTGTGTTATGCCCCGAATTCGTCAGAAAAAATCGGCGCCAAGGGGCATTTTGACAAAGGATTCAGCACTTTGGCCTTGGGAGACAGTGCCCAGGGGTTGCGAATTGGATCTTGTGCAAAGCATTCACTGACAGAAGTGGAGTATCAGGACCAGCAGGCCATATTCATGCCGGCATGGATGTTGTTCCAGTCTTCCGATGGTCAAATCAAGCCTGCCTGGCATGATGTGGTCTCTGATTCAACGAAGCCAGTCAATGCAATCTGTGCACGCTGGTCCATTGTGTTCTTCATTAATGACCCAAAGATGCAATACACAAACTGGGATGACGTTCATACCCCTATTCATCAACCACCAGTCACACCGAAAAACAGCTGAATCGAAATAATCGTGATCAATGCGCAGAATACTGGAAGTCCTGTCTCAGGCCATTTTTTGCGTTTGACTTGGCAATCGGCACCATGGCTACGGCTTTAGGCAGGAACAACACGGCAATGAAGATGAGTGTGAGGATTATGCAGGAAAGTGCCGAAACTTGGCATGAACCGGGATTTATCAAGTTCTTCCTACTTCACCTGAACTGGGTTTTATAAGGAAGTAGCAGTTGGGAAAAGCTGATTTTTGCAATTTTCGGTGATGTTTTATATACTAATTTCAAAGTACAGTAAATCCTGTTGATATCAAACTCTGAGTTATACAAATGCCGTCTCAATCTGACCCAGTATCTGACCAAACAAGAAATGAGATTTGGCAAGGGTATCTTGATGCCGAACGACTAAATCGATACTATCTATATCTTGCAGACAAGTATCGAAAAATAAATCAAGGCATCAAGTTTTTAACTGTATTTGCAGCCGTCGGCGGGGTCACCAGACTGATCGATATTCTCCCCGATGGATGGAATTGGATAGCTGACATATCCAGTGTGGCTATCTTGCTTCTCGTGATATCCGAGATTGTTTTTGACTTTAGATCAAAGTCTGCGGTATTAACTCGAACAAGCGAAGACATACAGCATATTACCAAGGATTGGCAGATTCTTTGGAATCAAGTCGACAAGGAAGATGCAACTAATGATGCTATCCTAAAACAAATGGATGATCTACTAAATAAATCAATAGAATCAATCAAGCCTGTAGGACGAATAGGGTTGTCCGAAGACAAAAGGCTTAATCAAAAGTCATGGGAAGAAGCCATTAAAGTGATTTCCGATCAATATGCTACTTAAGTTATGAGTGGAGGTATTGAAATACGTGGACGAGGGCAAGGGCCTACTCCATCAAAACCCCCAAACCCGTCACCGCCACCACCTCCACCCAAACCATAACCGCAAGTGCTACAACCGCATAGGCAACTCTCCGACACGTCGAATTGGAATCAACCGGGAGAGCACCCTGAATCACTTGCCCGGCCTCTTCGAGAGTGTCAACTCGTTGTGTTTCTAGCATGATAATCCTACCTTGGAGATTCCATACCCAGTCCTCGAATGATAAATTTCACTCCTATAGGATCATCAATAATCCATACTATTTTTGGAGACCAAGCTTCAGATTTAGGAAAGCAGGTTGCATTCACTTCAAATTGGGTAAGCCTTGTTGCCTAGAATCAGGCCCCCCCACACTCCTTTATCTCAATGACTACATAGCTCAGCAGGTTAGAGCACATCACTCATAATGATGGAGTCCCCTGTTCGATCCAGGGCGTAGCTACCGGTTCTTCCCATGGTTCAACAAACAAAAGAGGGCAAGTGGATTTACAGAAAGCATATTTATCTCATGTATCTATGAGGGAAACAGACCATAATGCACGATATAGAACAACTCGAGCTTCGAAAGTGGAATATCAGGATCGGCAGACCATGTTCATGCCGGCATGGATGTTGTTCCAGTCTTCCGATGGTCAAATCAAGCCTGCCTGGCATGATGTGGTCTCTGATTCAACGAAGCCAGTCAATGCAATCTATGCACGCTGGTCCATTGTGTTCTTCATTAATGACCCAAAGATGCAATACACAAACTGGGATGACGTTCATACCCCTATTCATCAACCATCAGTCACACCGAAAAACAGTTGAATCGAAATAATCGTGATCAATGCGCAGAATACTGGAAGTCCTGTCTCAGGCCATTTTTTGCGTTTGACTTGGCAATCGGCACCATGGCTACGGCTTTAGGCAGGAACAACACGGCAATGAAGATGAGTGTTGCAGCCACAGAGAGAATGGGGAACAGCACCTCAAAACCCCAGCGGCCATGAACCCAGCCGATCAACGGAACAGTTGATGCCATCACGGAAAAGGTTACGATGTAGCGCAACGCGTAGGCTCGGGCCCGCCATTCGCTCTTTACCAGACGCCCAACGAGCACATCATTAATCGGAATTTGACCAAATACTGCGAGCATGAATGCTATGGCTATCAGGAGGGATGCGATGCCGGAAAGCTGAGTCATAGCAAGCAAAAAAACCGCCTGCACAATGGCTACAGTCGCGAACACCCTGCGCACGGGATAATGATCTACAAGCCAACCCACAACCAGCTGGGCGAAAGCTGCAATGGTGAATACGACAAATGCATAACCACCCACCGCAGTGGCTGAGGCAGCCAATTCTCCAAGTCGCTCTTCGAATACCTTGGGTAATGCGAAAGTTGTGCTTTGGAACACAATCCCTCCAATACCGGTGGTCAGCAATACAATGGCAAAAGCCTGGAACAGGGTTTTTTGTGCCAGCAGGGACACTCCAGGGGATGGTGCGCTTTCTGCCTGATCCGATCGTTTGGTCTGATGGTGATGCCTGATGAAAACAAGAAAACCGATACCAATCCCGATTGAAATAATGCCCGGTACAATGAACGCATACCGCCACCCAGCGATGTCGATCAACAAACCAGTGATCAATGCAGCGGAGGCCACACCCATATTGCCAAAAACCCCATTGATTGCCAACGGTACTCCTGTGTTCTGCCGCCCCTGTACGACCAGAGCCAGACCTACGGGATGGTATATGGCTGCCATGGTTCCTAACAGGGTCAGGTATATCGCCATCTGCAACGGGGTTTCGGCAAACCCGGCTAACATTGAAGTCAGGCCAATGCCAATAAAAAACACCACAATCATGCCTTCGCGGCTCCATTTATCAGCCAGCCAGCCGGCAGGAATGGCACAGACCCCAAAAGCGATGAACCCCGGTGTGGCATACGGAATCAACTCTCCATAAGACAGGTTCCACTCTGTTATCAAAGTGAGGGCGGCGGCAGTAGCAAAAATCAGTACAAACAGGTGGTCAAGAAAGTGACCGATATTGAGAAAGAGGAAACGGATGCGCTGATGCGACATGGGACAAGACCTGCGACTTGGTGTTCGGCAAAGGAATAATACCTGAATAAGTATCGTGGATGAAGGATCGTAATTCTGCTCTAGCGGGCAATACCCTAAAACTGAACATTCCGCATGATAACTGCTAAAGGCTCAGTCCGGAACTATTTTTTCAGGCTAATTGAGAATCATATTGACAATTAGCCATTTTTTGCATAATGCAGACAGCAGAACAGCCGGACACCATTATGGCCTATATCCCCCGAAACGCAGAGCCCGGAATTCAATACCTGGCCAGCGGCTACCCGGTGGTTGTGGTCACCGGACCCCGGCAGTCCGGCAAGTCTACTCTGGTGAAACACGCCTTTCCAGACCACCATTATGTATCTCTCGAAGATCTCGACCAGAGGGAATTAGCCGAATTGGACCCTCGTGGTTTCCTGAATCAACTTAGTGGAAGCACCATTCTGGATGAAGCTCAACATTGCCCTGCCCTTTTTTCGTATATTCAAACACGTGTCGATGAAAGACAACAACCCGGCGAATTCATCCTGACAGGGTCTCAACAGTTTGGATTGTTGCCAGGCATTACACAGAGCCGGGCTGGCAGGGCCGCATTGCTGACTCTGTTGCCCATGACCTACGGAGAGTTAGGGTACGCAAAAAAACTGGCCAGGACCTCGATAAAACACTCTTTGATGGTGCCTTCCCCCCTATTCACGACCGCATGCTTGATCCGCACACCTGGCATGAAAACTATGTGCGAACTTATCTTGAACGAGATGTCCGACAATTGATCAATGTTCGAAATCTACGCACATTTCAACGCTTTGCAAGAATGTGTGCAGGCCGGACGGGACAGCTTCTCAATCTTTCCTCTTTAGCCAATGATTGCGGTATCACGCATAACACTGCAAACGCATGGATATCCCTACTGGAGGCCAGCTATATCGTGCACCTGTTACCACCACACCATCAAAATTTCAACAAGCGCATGGTCAAAACACCCAAACTCTATTTCCTGGATACCGGTCTTGCAGCCTGGTTGCTCGGTATCCAGAGTTACGAACAACTGATTACCCATGTTCAAAAGGGGCCCTTGTTCGAAACCTGGGTTGTAAGTGAATTGCTGAAAACCCGTTATAATGCGGGTAAAACCTCGAATCTCTACTTCTGGCGTGATCGTTCAGGACATGAAGTAGACCTGATTATTGATCATGGAACCAGCTTGTCTGCCCTTGAAATCAAATCCGGTCAAACCATTAACAAGGACTACTTTCGGGGCTGGAATTCTGGCACAAGCTGGCTGGTGAAACCGCCGGACAGTCATGGCTGGTTTATGGCGGCGACAATCGACAAATACGCTCAAATGTCACTGTTCTGCCCTGGCATGAATTTGACCCTGAACAGATCGTGAATTAACACAACGTCCAATTGGACATGAAAAATACTTGATTTGCCCTGTTTGATTCTGCCCTTCCAGATTACCTTTAGTCTGTTTGGCAACAAATCCAGGATCTCACCAGATTCGTGCAAATCATGTTGTTATATACATAATGTTCATAGTAATACACTAATGCCCTACAGACTTTACTGCCGTTCGATTTCCTTCAGGAATTTTTCTGCAACATCAGGTTTTCTATCCTGACGAGATCAAAAACAGCTAGAAGGTATCATGCCATCAAGGGTATTACTGACGAAGATGAATCACGGCAGGTGGTCCTGTTTCCGGATTTCGAGGGGTTTTTGGAACTGTCCACGGATACGCCACCTGCCGGCAGGTCCGGATGACCAGCAGGCTGAACGAATATGTGGAATTCCCACGTGTCAGGCCGGTGCTTACAATTCGGTGGATGGTCAGTGGTCCCAAAGGCAAAAAGCCGGACAGCGTGGAAACCGCCACAGTGCTCGACAACCCTCATGCTTTCGATGATGATGGCTACCGCATCCGTTGCGGACACGGCCGGAAAATTATGGTCTGCATGCGACGCCTTGCGTTGACACTGCTTCGCTATTAACCAGAGTCGCAATGGATAACCAGTCAGCGAATCACTTTTTCAAGTGCCGATAGACAACAGGATCCTCCGCTCACAATGAACTCCATCTTTGCCTTGTTCATTTTTCAAACGATCGTTCATCGAATCATCGAATAGATATTATCGACTTAACCTGGATGCTTCGGTCTTGCTGAGAGCACCGGCATACCAGCATGCAAAATGGGCAACACAAGGCTCAAGACTCCCAAACCGGCCTTGGACCGCATAAGGTGATTTCATCCCTTCAAATTGCCTCTCAAGAATCTCGATATCTTCGGCTATTGCAGTATCAATACGATCAATATAGGAACGGGATCGATCTTCAAACCCTTCAGTTTTCAGGGTTGAGGAAGGAAAACAGACATTTTGAATCACTTCGGTTTTCCCGGCCGATCGTGGGAATACATGATACGACCAAATGAAATCGCTGTTTGCTCCAAAGGCCATATTGGGATAAACCCAGGTATAGCGAACACCTCGACGCTCTCGATTATCCAGATCAACAATGGGGGGAAATGCCATATCCTGACTGCCTTCCAGTAATCCGGCATTCTTGTCAGTGAGCCCGAATTGCGTGGTGAATTTCCCTGTCACCGCTTCTGGGGCATCCGGTTTCTCATAATATTTGCCAATCGAGTCTAGATGCACAAAACGCAAATGATAGTACTCATTGAACACTTCAAGAAACTGCTTCCAGTTACAGTTGACTTCAAAAACCCGTCGATCCGCAACCTGCTGATCGGCCAGCATCCAGCCTCTATGCAGTTCTGCAAACTCACCAAGCCAGTATTCAAGGGGTATTCCGTCATTGAAATTCATAAACACGAAACCATCCACCACCTCGACCGGAAATGTTTTAAGCGAATACTCCGCAATACGAAAGCCTTCTGCCGATTCCATGTCTGATGCAGAAATCAGCCTCCCGGATAAATCATAAGCCCAACCATGAAACGGACATGTCAGAACACGGCATCGGCCGGAACCCTGCATAATCTGGCTTCCCCTATGACGACAGACATTTGACAGGCCAACCAGATCATCCTGATTTCGGATTACCACCACCGGCATACCTGCGATTCTGAATGTCTGATAGGATCCCGGATTCGACCATGAATCGGCTCTCCCGACGCAAATCCAGCCTCGCCTGAACAGATGTTCCATCTCCAGTTCAAACCACTCATCACTTACATAACATGCTGGCGGCAATGTTAAAGAAGATGCGATGGGATACCGAACATCCTTGAGCTGGTCTTGAATTTCAGAGATATCCATGGATAAAATCAGAAGGCCTATTCAGATACAGCACGAACAAAATCACCACAAACAGCGTCAACAGGACAATCAGTATCTCACAAACTGAACCACGTATAAGCGGCATATACGCCTGCTTCCTCAATGGAACAGGCAAGGCAAAAGATACTGATTTGACCGAACCCACCAAACGCTTTCGCAACCGAGAGATACACTGAATCAATTTATGGGAATTATATCCATGAGTAATATTTATCCTGCATACTTTCCTGCGTCCTTTCCTCATCCATCCAGGTTGGCACCATGTTCGACAGACTGGCAGACGGGAAAGGATTCGGTAGTTCTTCACGAGCCAGTGTCAAGTGAGTAGCCACGCGAGCATTGCAACCCTACGCACTGCAGAACACCGCGCTCTCCTTGCCTGATGATGATCAAACTGCAAGAATCTTCAATTTGACCATGCTTTTCGACTATCTCTGGATAACGAGAGACTCGGCGGTTATCGGAATCTACCCGGACAGCATCGCAGCCAAAATGACCGATGCGCTGGAACTCATTGCCAGGTGAGGTTTCAGGTCTGTCTGCAGGCGATCACACCCATTGAATCGCATAAAGGCATGCAACTCGCATTTCAAGGCTTCAAGGAACCGCTCGGAAGCCTGAAATCCTGCTTCAATGACCAGATTGCGAACCAGGAAAATCCGGCTCCTTCGCTCCGCCTTGCAATCCATTCTTGCCACCAGACGGTTATTCCAAAGTACCGGCAAGCAGAAGTAGCCATATTTTCGCTTGCCCTCTGGCACATAACACTCAATCTGGTAGTCAAAATCAAATAACGACAGAATGCGATTCCGTTGTATAACGAGGTTGTCAAATGGCGAGAGCAAACGAACGTGATAGTTTCGCTTGAATCTATCATCATTTTCCAGGATATCCGGTTTCGCATGATACAGCTTGTCTCCTACCTGAATCCTGATCAGTTGCCCTGCCTCTTCGCGCTCTTTAAGCCGATTATCCAGATGTGGTCGTATGGCTGCTCTGAGATACGACATTTGAACAGCACTGCCAAAACCATTGGCCTGCAAATACCGATCAATCAGGAAATCAGCCTGGTCTTCCGGACACGGAAATCGGGTATCCACCCAGTCGGGCAAGACCCGTTCACGCAGATCAAAAACCTTTTGAAAACCCTCCCTGCCAACGATCATCAGTTCTCCTTCCCTGAACAGGGTTTCAAGCGCCGATTTTGCAGGTTTCCACTGCCACATTGAACGCTCACTGGAAGTGCTGTCTACAAAGTCCCTGGAACGCAAGGGACCCTCATTGCGGATGCGTTCCAGCACATGCTGTTTTATTCTGGGGTCCGCTTTATGCCATAAATTTTCGCGTTCCCGGATTCTCTGCATTTCCGGCAGGTACATTCGGTAATCCTGCATCGGCAGATAGGATGCCGCATGCGACCAGTATTCGAAAATTCGCCCCTGTTTCTGGAGATTATCCAGGTGAGCGGGTTGATAGCGACGGTTGCGACTCCAGAGTGCATGATGATGGGCCCGCTCAACAACCGAAATGGTATCGACCTGAATATACCCCAGATGCCGGATGATTGACTCGGTCGATTCAATCGGACGCTTGGCAGTGGCTCGGGAATAGAGAGACTGATGCGATAGAGCTAATGCGCGTGCCTGGGACGCACTGACCAACTCGGGAATCATGCCGGTTTTGAAAACTCGAATGCTGTTCGATTATTTCGACAACAAGCATATGTCCTCAATGGCATGCCTTCCCCCATTTCCTGAGTCGCCAGTAGTTATAGGGCCAGGGTGCCAAAAAACCTGCGGCGAGCATAATCGGAATAACCCACCAGGTCAGAATTGCACCACCGGTCAGGGCGATATCCGTGAGATTCATGGCAAGTTCCATCGCAATCATCGAAATGAGACTCATGCCAATTGCCGTCTTGAAGGCAACCCGTAAATTCATGCCCCTTCGGAACAGGATCAGGGTTTCAAGAGCGATACTGGTTAAAATGCCATTGACCATGGCAAGCAGCATGATCAGGAAGATCGGCCACGGTATACCCGTAAACTGAAAAAAGGCAATTGTGCCCAGATCGCCGATTGCACAACCTAGCAGACACCAGGCGGTATTACTGGCACTTTGCCGCCATGTCTTGCGACATCGCCAATCAAGCTTATACGGGGTTTGGACAGTCGATTCACTCATTTGATCATCACATGCAGACGGGAACCATTATATTTAGATAGCCACAAAAGCAAAACAGCTGGATTAATCTGCGAGGATGGCAGCCAGACTCGATAAAAGCATAGAGCAGATTTCCAATCATGGAAAATGCGTCACTATCCCGCTCCCGCGATTCAATGTCTGTCAACGAATGCAGACACACACTCAGGTGTGTGCAACTCATATCAATTCGTCTTTTCGGTCATCCGTTTCACCATAGCGCAACAGAGCCGGCTTACGCAACCCTTCATAGGCCTTTTCAATACTCTGGTTGACCAATTCTCCCTGTTCTGCAAACAGGGAATTGCCTTCAAGATCACTGTCAACCAGAAAAGGGCCGAAGTTACTGACTTCAAACATCCACATGGCCTGGGCAATTCCCAGTTCTTCAAGCCAGTGAACAGCCAATACCTTCCTGACCCCCTGCCCAAGTAGCGCTCCGGTTCCATACCCAACCGTGGTCAAGTAAACCGCACCTCTCGGTGCCAGAATATCCTTGTAATCATCAGCTGGCATGCCGCCCTTGCCAATCACGATTTTGGTCTTGGTAGCATCCAGCCAGTCACCCATGTACTTCGAAAACCGGAAACTCGCAGTTGCGGTTACAGCACCAATTCGATAAGAACCATCTGCGTTCGAGGAAGCCGCTGGCGAACAGTGAAAATTCGCGTTCGTTACCTCGTGAATCGGAACCGGCAAGGCCTCCTTGTGATTCAGAACCCGGTCATAAACCCCCTCACGGGCCGTATATACAACTCCATTCAAGTAAACGATTGAACCGGGTTTGAGTTTGGCCAGCGATTCCGGTGATGCTGGCAAGTCAATATCGATTTTCTCAAGCATATCGTCTTGCCTGACCAAGTCCAGCCCCCTCCCAGTCAACACCTTCGCGTCGGTAATAAGGCGTAAACCATTTTGGGTCGGTGCGATATTCGATATGTCCATCAGCATGAATTCTTGCAGTCGCCCGTCTTGAAGAAAGGCAAAATGTATGAACACTCACCGGCATTCCCCCGGTATGCGTGTACCCAACCTCAATATGCAGGTCAACCGCCATTGACGATCCGACAAAGCCCATCGGGCCCATGCCTATACTGTTACTCTCTTCCATCAATTCAAGCTCCAGCTCGGCAATTTTCCGATCCGGGTTTCGGTCCCCGACAATCCTCAGACATGCCGCCTGCTTGCCGAGCTGCATGCAGGTGTCCTTGGAACCACCGATGCCGATACCAATGATCGCAGGCTGGCAGGCAAGCCCACGTTTGCCAAAGGCAATCAGGGTGTCGAGAAGAAATCTCCGAATACCGTCAATCCCATCGCCCGGAAACAGCATTCGGTAATCCGTACCAAACAGCCCTCCCTTGTGCACGGTCGTGATATCGATCCATCCAGCATCCGGCTCAAAACTCCATTCCACTTCCGGTGCATTGATGCCCACATTGTTGTTGTAATCGGTACGCCATAGCGGATGTACGCGATTCGGCCTCATCGGCACATCTTGCGTAGCCCGGGCCGTTGCCGAGCGGATTGATCGCTCCATGCCGGTGAAACCGCCTTCAAATCGGGCATGGTCTCCGACCTTGACAAAATATCGAGGCAATCCGGTATCTGCACACATCGGTCGGCGTTCGGCAGTCGCAGTCTCATAATTCCTGACCATGGTCCTGATTACAAATCCAGACAACGCCTCTTTCTCCTGTTCGGCCGAACGCTTGATTCCGGTGAGGTAATCTTCAGGAATATCTACAGCTGCCTTCTTCATAATCTCATAACAGGCTTCTTCAATGGCTCGTTGCGAAATCGGTTTCATTTACTCACCTCAAAATGCACAAATCGTTCAACCTTTCGGCGGTATGCCCGCTTCGTCATCAATCAGGGATTCACCGGGACGAACGATCGAAAATTCTACGGGTACCATGTCGACCGTCAAATCTCCATCCTGCTGGCATACCCGGGTATAGGTTGATGAATCCAGATCTCCCGTATCCGGGAAATCCGCCCGGAAATGCGCACCTCTGGAGTCTTCCCTAGCCAAAGCCGCCAGCGCAACTGCCTGACTGACTTCAATCAGGTTATACAAATTCAGACAGTCCTGCCAACCCAGATTGAAGGTCCGGTCCTGATCGGGAAGTCCAATTTCCAACATATGACAGGTGTATGCATCCAACTCTTCAACTCCCTCTCGAATGGAGGACTCGGTGCGAATGATACCAACACTCTCCCACATCCTGTCCTGCAATTGCTCACGAAGTTCAGACAGGCATTCAGCAGATTTGCCAAAGGGCTGCTCTGCTCGCAGATAGGCCCGCTCTATCGACTCTGGGTCGGGCTCGCGCAAGGAAGCACTCTTGATGACATCTCTTGCCATGGTGTGCCCCACAATACCACCGAAAACGGTTGCGTTGGCGACCCCATTCCCCCCCAATCGATTGGCCCCATGTATGCCGCCCGCATCTTCGCCAGCCACATACAGGCCCGGTGAAGAGGTCGAACCATCCACCTGCATTTCAATTCCACCCATCATGTAATGTGCAGTAGGCACAACTTCAACTCGACCGGCAGCAAGATCAAACCCGCAATCACTGCAACGCTTGACCATGCCGGGAAATTTCTGACGAACATTGTCCGGACCAAGATGGACCATTTCAATAAACAGCCCACCCTGGGGCGTGACACGTCCCGACTGGATTTCATGATACATGCTACGCGATACGATATCGCGGGTCGCGCGTTCCCGGGACTCATGGTAGTTTTGCATGAAGCGCTCACCATCACCGTTCAGGAGATATCCTCCGGCCCCACGCAATCCCTCTTCCAGAATCGTCCCGGTCATTCGGGTATGGGATCCTGCCAATACACCGGTTGGATGAAACTGGATCATTTCCAGATCACGAAGTTGAAGGCCATAGCGGATTCCCATGGCCAAACCATCACAAGTCTTGTCTCCAGATGGTGTGTGGTATTTATACATGGTCGGTCCGGCACCTGTCGCGAGCAACACCGCATGAGCCCTGATCAACCGATATTGTCCAGTCCGAATATCCAGACACAGTACCCCTGCAATCCCGGAGCGATCCTTGGCGTGTATCAATTCTAGGGCGCGATGTTCTTCGAGTTTTCGGATATCCAGCGTCCATACCTTTTCCATCAGGCGATTGATGATCTCTATACCGGTCAGATCGCCACGATGTGCAGTGCGATCAAAGCTCTGGCCAGCAAAGGCTTTCTGATGGAGTGTACCGTCCGGATTGCGATCAAAAAAGCAACCAAGCTCATTCTCGAGTTCACAAATCCGCTCGATGGCTTTCTCACACAGGGTCCATACCAGATCCTGACGGGGCAACCACTTGCCGCCAACAATTGAATCCATGAAGTGACGTTCGATCGAATCACCGGGGTTCAGGGCCACGTTATATCCGCCCTGAACCATGCGTGTACACCCTGACTTGCCAAACAGCCCCTTGGACAGGATGGTAATTGAAGCATCGGGATTTTCCTGTCGTGCATGCAAGGCGGCAAACAGGCCGGCTCCTCCTGTTCCGAGAATCAGGATGTCGGTACTCAAGGTTTCAATAGACTCGGGAATACCCATGATTTCACGTCATCTGAAAAAGCATCAGAAGGCCAACCAACAGTGCAAGTCCCACACATGAAATCACCCATTTGCCGAACTTGCGATGGGTTTCCGACCTCGACATTTCCAGTCCGAGCACACGAAGCCCAAAGGACAAATGGAGTGCAAGCAGGACAACCAGGCCCCACTCTGCAATCCTGAAAACGGGTTGCTCGATCAATGACAACGCATTGTCCAGGGATTGGGGTCCTCCTAATGCACTGGCCAGCATCATGAAGTGAACGGGCAAAAACAAGGTCAGGGCCAAACCGGAGACACGATGACCCAGTGATGCCAGATAACTCCTGTGTGAGCGTAGCGGAGAGAGCATATTCAAAACACCGCGATCACGGCACTCATTCCCAGAACCAGGAGTATTGTGCAAACTGCCATTGTCAATCCATTGATCACCTTCCAGTCAAGATTCGTCCATTCTCTGAGGATATTTCGAATTCCGATTGGGGCATGAATAGCCGCCAGCACAACGAACAATCCATAAAACAGGGCCCAGCCGACATTGTCACGGGTACGCGACAGGATTTCTTCAGCACTCAAGCCCCCTTCAACAGCAACCAGAATCAGGCCGAGATGTACCAGGACCATTGGAGCGAGTACCGCTGCCGAAATCCGCTGCACCACAAACAGGGTTTGCTCATTCATGGATCACCCGGGTCTGGGACCATGGAAGGCCATCTTCTTCAATCCTGCAATACTACTCGCCGGGCTCAATTCGACAGGACAGAACCTTGCACAGTTTCCATGACTATGGCACGAACTACATCCATCCCGGGAGAATGCCCTGCTGAATGTCTCTTCCTGTTCCGAGTGTCGTTCATCATTAAGCAGTGTCCATGCCCTGTTGAGTGCCGCCGGGCCAGGATATCGACGATTCCAGTGCACTACGTCACAGGCACTGTAACAGACTGCACAATTTATGCATTGAAGAGCAGAATCAGCCTGCTTGCGGGGTTTTGAGTCGGGGTCGACTTTTTGTGGCAGATCGTTACGACTTGACTTCCCCTGAAAGATCGCTCCTGCCCTTTGCCAGGTGTCAATAAACGGTTCGAAATCACATACCAGATCCTTGATACGCGGCAGATTACGCAAGGGTTCAATCGTCAATTTTCTGCCATGTGCAACTTTCTTGACATGTGTTCTGCAGGTCCATCGTGGCTGTCCATTGACCGTCATTGCACAGGACCCGCAAACCCCGACCCGACAGGCAAAACGATAGGCAAGTGAAGGCTCATGCTCGCGCTGGATTTCCGTGACAACATCCAGGACAGTCTGATTATCGCGGGCCACTACAGCATATTCAGCCCAATAACCGGATTCATCGCCCCGCCAGACCCGAACCTGCAACGAATTTGCTGTTTCCATATGAATTTGTGGGTGGAGTGAATCGATTTATTGTATGAGACTATACCAGAGCATACGGACCTCAAGGCTGGATTTTATTCCGGGTTATGGTCAATTTCATGGATTGCCCTGTGCTTCATGAACAACCCGTCTCCAGATACGGTACGCCGAGTGCAGCGGCATCAACGCAATCAACGGCTTGCACTCCAGAGGCTGGGGCGAGTAGCCACAATTACCCAATCGCAATGGTCGAGAGCAACCACAATCCGAATACCGTGTACGCAACCATCAGTCCGGCAAGAAAATACTGACTCCTTGCTGCTTCACGTCTGTCCGGAAATTCACTCAAGGCAATCGAATGTGCGATTGCAATTCCTACGATATGCCCAAAGACAATCACGGCCGTCTGCACGCCCCAGATAACGGAAACCGAACCAAGGTGACTCAAAAACCAGGTTGTCACATGAAAATGATCAAGTCCCAGTAGATCGAGACCCGATGCCAGCGGATCATTCAGGGCCAGAACCAGATATTGACTGTTGACCAGAACCTGGGTCAGGTAATGTGCACAATGAAACACCAGGGAAATCGGGATGATCGAATAAACCAGTCGACCAGCCAGTTGACGGAATGAACCGGATCTCGGCCAGCGCAACCCAAAAAACACGCAAGCGGCAAACAGTGAAACAAGGCATATCAATGCAATCACCATACCGGAGGTATTTTGCATCCAGACCCCGCTCCTTCCAGGATATTCAAGTGGATTGACCCCGATTGCCTTGAGCCAGAAGTATGTTCTGGAAAGACCGTCATGGGAAACAGTGCCGAGTGTAGTCAGCACAAAAACCACCCCAGAAATCGGCAAGGCCGGGAATCTGGTCAATGCTCGCCCCGGCAAGCAAAGGTAGATCGCTCGTGTGTCTTCACCGTCCCCACCCCGGCAAAAGGGTGCAACTGCACCGATCAGGCGAAAAAATATCGAAAACGGTTCTCCACGCTTGAACCATTCCTGTTCACCAAAAACCAGCACGGCAACGAAGTTGATTAGCCAGAATGTCAGGACAAATACTGCCAGACGTCCGGGATCTTCGGGCGCAATGTCAATGAGTTCAAACCAGGCAAAGGAAACAAACAGGACGATTGCAGGCAGGTAACCAAGCCCTTCCGGCAATTTGACCAGGGAATTGGGCAATCGGCATAGCCGTCTGATGAGTCGAACCGGACCTTGCCAAGGGTTCAGGAGCCGCCAGAGATCGCCAGTCAGACACTGGATTACGGTAAACATCACCCAGAAGCCTGTCCAGAATAACAACGGCAAGGGATTGGACAGTGGATCTGTTGAACCGTTCAATCCGAGATAAAGCAGACTACATAGTATCGCGAATGAAGCCAGGCTCGAGAACGTGCCGGAAAATTCCCGACAGGAAAACAGGCGGATTTTTCGGTTCGCAAGACGTTTGAATGTATCAACGGGCATTGCAGCAAGCAGCAGAAACGAGGCCAAAACCGATGCTGCACCACCCACTACATATAACCGGGTTGGAAGCAGTAGCACCAGACCCCGTTCGGCACTGTGTGCGAGGGCCAGCTCTGTGGCAGGCATCAACAGCAACACCCATCCAGCCACCAGAAGAACATGGATTCCTCTGGATGGACCTAACTGCAATTGCTGTTTGTTCGACGGATGCATCTTGGGAACCGGATGGAAACGCTGAAAAGATCTATACGCTGAGTGTGCGATGAATGGTTTCCATGTTTGACGGCAATTCTTCAATGGACAGAGTCTTGACGATGGTTCCATCATCCATCAGGCAAATCCGACTTGCCACCATTTTCACCATGTCCAGACGCTGCTCGACCATGATCACGGACACTCCCATCGCCATCGACTGCTGAACGAATTGGGCTATTGCCTGAACCATGGTAGGCATCAAGCCTTCGGTTGGCTCGTCCAGCAACAGGATTTCTGGTTCAAGACACAATGCCCGCGCCATTGCCAGCATCTGTTGCTCGCCCCCACTCAAGGTGCCCGAAATCTGGCCAAGCCTGCCTTCCAATCGTGGGAATAATCCAAGGATCTTTTCATAATCCACTCGGTGATGTCGGCGGGCATGGGCACCAATTTCCAGATTCTCCCGAACCGTCAACTCATTGAACAACCTTCGCCCTTGTGGCACATAACCAATTCCGGCACTTGCAATACGCTCGGTCGGGATCCCACTAATCCTCTCACCATCAAGATAGATCGAACCTTCAGTATAGGGCATGAGTCCCATGATCGCTTTAAGCGAAGTGGTTTTCCCCACACCGTTTCTGCCCAGCAAACACAATGTTTCCCCTTGATCGATTTCGATGGATATCCCATGAATCGTCTGACTACCCGGAGTGTATCCTGCAGCTAGTTTTTCAATGCGAAACTTCATTCTCCAAGATAGGCGGCCTTGACTCGCGCATCCACCTGAATACCCTTTGGATCATTCTCAGCCAGAATGCCTCCCTGATCCATAACCGTGACTCGATCGGCCAGATTCATGACAAACGGCAGGTTATGCTCGATCAGGATGATGGTTCTGTCTGACCGGATGCGCCTGAGCAGATCAGTGAATTCCCTGATCTCATCTACCGATAGGCCTTGCGTTGGCTCATCAAGAATAAACAGCACCGGATCAACTGCGAGGTTGACTGCAATTTCCAGCAACCGCTGATGGCCGTATGCCAGTTCTGCCGCAAGTCGTGTGCGACTCCAGTCAAGACCGGTCATCCTCAAACAACTGCCAACAATCTCTTCAAGATTCGTTTTCCAATCGGTCCATGGTCTGGATTTCGAGGATTGATGGCTGCGCATCTGTGCACCAATTGCGACATTCTCAAACACCGTCAAGCCCGGATAGATACTGGTTATCTGAAAGGTATAGGCAATCCCCAGGCGTGCCCGCTTCCATGCAGGTTGGCCGGTAATGTCGACACCCCGAAAAACAATCTGGCCGGAATCGGATGCGAGACGCCCGGACAAGAGGTTGACAAAAGTGGTCTTGCCCGCACCATTAGGACCGATTATGCCGCGAATCTCGCCTTGTTCGAGAGAGAAGTCGATATCCTTGACCGCAACAACCCCACCAAATCGCCTGTTCAGCTTTTTTGTTGATAGAAGGCTCACGGCAACCAGAGCCTCCATTTCTTCCGCAAGGTTCCCAGCACGCCGAGCGGAAAGTACACGATTAACAGGATGAGAACCACACCTGTTGCAAGCAGATAGGCCGTGGTGTATCCACTGAAAAAATCAATCATGTAAAACATGATGAAACTACCGAGAATCGGACCAAGCACCGTTCCAGCACCCCCAAGTAGAGTGAACAGCAGCACATCAATCGAATACTGAATACTGGCAAAGGTTGAACCAATATATGCAAACAGCAATCCATATGTTGCACCTGCGCCACCGGACAGTGTACCCGAGATAACCATGGCCTTGAGCTTGATCAGGAACGTGTTGTATCCGAGCATTCTGGTTCGCAATTCATTTTCTCTTACGGCAACCCATTCACGACCAGGGCCGCCATTTACCCAGCGATACACAATCAGGACCGAGGCAGATAGCAAACCGAGAGTAATGTAATAACGGGTTTGGGGGCTGGTCAAGTCAACCTGCATCCCCAGAATCGCAAAACTCCGGGCATGTTCCGGCAGTACCAGACCCTCGTCTCCACCTGTGATATCGGAAAAATAAAGGGTTGCCAGATAGGCAACCTGCGAAAACATCAGGGTCACGATCATGAATGCCACACCTTGCGTTCTCAAGGCAATCGCACCAATCAAGGTAGCCGAAAATGCCGAAATTACGATTGCAAACAGGAATGCAGACGGCACTTCCCACCCCAGGTAGTAGACAGGCAAACCGGCTGCGTACAGCCCGCATGCAAAAAACATGGCGTGGCCGAGACTGAGTAGGCCGACATAGCCAAACAGGATGTTGTATCCGAGCGCGAATATCGCAAGAACCATGATTCGGGTGATGGTCAGTTGGTGGTAGTCCGACAATATGAATGACAATAGAAAGAGGAGTGCCAGCACACCAATATGCAGGACGAGCGAGCTTTTTCGGGAATTTTCCATCACGACTTACGCAGCCCAAACAGCCCTTCCGGCTTGAAGATCAGCACCAGTGCCACCAGCAGTGTCGAGATCATCTTGGCAAGAGTCGGAGAGAAGAACATCGAGATAATCCCGTCACTCATACCGATGACAAGAGCGGCCAGAAGTGCCCCTCGAATACTTCCCAACCCCCCGATAATCACCACAATGAATGACATGAGAAGTGGATCAAGCCCCATCAGGTAATGCACCTGTCGAATCGGTGCCATGAGGACAGCACCAAGAGCAGCCAGCATTGCTCCAGCCGCAAAAACCAGTCCATACACCCAGCCAACCGGGATTCCGAAGACCTGGGCCATTTCTCGGTCAAGCTGTGTGGCTCTCATGATAAGACCCAGCCGGGTCCGGCTGAGTACATGCCAAACCATCAACAACAGGGCCGCTGCCATCAGGATAACCGAAAGCTTGTATCCGGAATATCCAAACCACGGAAAGTTGATGTGAAAATAAAATGGAGGCTCCATTGCGCGGGCATCGGGCCCAAAACCAATCAGTACGCTCTGCTGGATGACATACAGCATACCGATGGTTGCCACAATCGTCGCTTCGGGATTGTGGTTGATTTTGCGAAGAATCACCCGATCTGCCGTAAAGGCAATCAAGCCAACCAGTAGCGGCGCTACAAAAAGTGCGACCAGAAACCCGAGAAGCGGGTGACCGAACAGTACATGACTGACTGACCAGGCGATGACTGCTCCGACCATATGGAATTCACCATGTGCGACATTGACCACACGCAACACCCCGAATACCAGACATAGTCCGAGTGCTGACAAGGACAGCACCGCGGCTTGTACCAGGCCTTCAAGTGAAGCAAGAAGCAGGAACGGACCCAGACCCAAGATAGACCTATCAGTTTATTTGAGTATCTGTCTCGGGAAGCAGTCGAGACCCGCTATTACCGGTCGATGAGCACAGTGACCCGAAAGTGTCGCGTCAGAGAGCCATCTGTGTGTAGTCGGCTTCCGGCTCATACAGTCCGTCTTCAATAGACGTGGTATGCACAACCTTCAACCGGCTGTCCTCGACTCTGGAAATATGCTGAATACCGAAACACTGATGAATTTTGCCATTGAAAACCTTGCTGCCCTGAGGATGATTTCGACTCTCGGCAAATCCAGTCAGCGACTCAGTAGCCTCGATGAGGGCCTGTCGATCTTCCGGCCCCGAATATCCACAGGTTTCCATGGCTTGCTTGATGATAAATAGGGTTTCCCAGCATCCAAACATATGTGAATAGGCTGAAATATCTCGAGAGTCACTGACACTGGCACCGTTTTGATCAACTCCGACCTGGTGCCGGAAATACTGATCATGCCGTGTCTGGTCTGGCTGGGCATAACGGGGAAACGCTTCCCAAAAATGCGTGCCCTGCAAAAACTCAAGCTGTGGTGTTGCAAAATCGACCGCTTCCAGTGAATCAATGTAACCAAAAATCCGGGGGCGATCTCGCGTCCCGAAAAACTGACCCATCTCCTTTACAAAAGTCAGGACACCTGGTCCGACCAGTACATGATAAAGCACTTCCGTCTCGCGCGGAATCCTCGGAAAATAGCGGGTAAACGAAGATTCCGTTGGCGGGACCGGAATCATTTCCAGAACCTTGCCACCTTGTTCGGCAATCGCAATAGAGAAATAATTCCTGTGATCATGTCCAAAAGCGTAATCGGGAAAGATCATGGTTATTTTCTTGCCCAGATTTGTGGCAATCCAGGGTGCCATGGAAGCAATTTGCGATCGAACATCCGTTATCCCGGGCTGAAATACATATCGATTCAAGGATCCGGAAGCCACATGATAGCCTTCTGATACTACATAGTAGGGTAGCTTGAGCTCTCCAGCCCTGGGTGATGAGCCGATCACCACATGGGAAAACAAGGTACCATAGGCAACGTCCGTCTTGTGCTGGGTGGCGAATTTCTCGATCACTTCCGCCCCTCGCCTTGGATCGGTTCCGTCGTCTTCAATCACTAGTTCGACGGGTCTTCCGTTGATCCCGCCTTCCTCGTTAATGAGTTTCACGGTCGCTACAGCGACTCTTTCATACCACCTGCCGTAAGAGGCGCCTATACCGGTTCGATGAAGCTGCATCCCAACCTTGATCGGCCGATCAGAACCGAGTACATGCCCCGTCAGTGCAGGGCTGAACTGGGCCGTCATGGCTATGCCTGCTGCACCGGCCAATTTCCTGAGGCTTTTGCGCTTGTCTTTATCTGTCATTTTATCGGGGGTGTAACTCATGGTTCTATAACTGTAAAGAATCCCGCAATCTGGAACTTCGCTCGGCTAGATGTGTCATGGAAGCATCACTGGTCTTTATAAGCAAAGCGAATCTGCGATGACTCGGGAAAATTACTCCTTGTCTAGCCTCACCTGGGAATTATGCTTGTCATTTTGAGAGAATTCCATGATCAGGATTATACAAACTGACACGCTGAAATTCTTGCATGCAATGCTGGGTGCCCGTTTGGATGCGTGCGACACAAGCGAGCGCACAAGAGATATAGCCTTAATGTAGTCCCGTGAAGTCCAGTCTGGGTTATTGAAATTTGCCGACTGGATATTGACGCCCCTGCCACCTGCAGTCCTGAATTTCGACATGAAATCAGGGTCCTGACAAAAACACTGCATAATCACGCTCGACCTCTTTACGAAACTGTTCGGGCAAACGGGCCCAATCTCGCACTTCGACAAGAAATGGAATTGTTGATTCCTGTATCGCTTCCTTGAAACCAGTCAGTCTATATGCTGGAATTTCCTCTAATCTAGCCCCCCGAAGTACCAGGTCGAGATCGCTCCCATCATGACTTCGTCCGTTTACGCGGCTACCGTAGACCCAGACTTCTACACCAGGAAGGTATTCCCGCAATAGATTTTCGATCTTACTGCGGTGTCTCTCCGAAAGGTGGATTCGGTCAGTCATCCGTCAACTCGGTCACGGTAGCTAGTGACTTCGCATCTGCGATGAATACAGGTAACAACTGCAACGTCATCTCAGCAAAGCTCTCTCCGTAGTCATGAGCTGTGTCATTACGATTGTCGCGATATTCGATCCACCTCTCTGTAGCTTCTATATCGATAAGTCCATGCTTGGCAGCATGTCGGAACAGATCTTTGAAGGACAGCTTGTCAGCCTGGCGATTGCTGGCAAAGTAAACGGAGAGCCGTTTTCGAAGCAGTTTTCCACTCTGCTCCAAGACAAGCTCAAATTCCTTGACACATGCCGCACGATAGATATCGCAAGTAAGTTCTTCCACTTCTTTGAGCCTGCTGATTCCCTCGTAAGCGAGCTCCAACGTGCCGATGCAGCGACGAAGAAATGCAGTATCAATATTCAACGGATGAATTGCCTTAAATCGAGAGTTCAGGCCCTTATTTTACCCAGATTTGATTTTAAGCCGCTGGTTTGCAGGAAAGACTTGTCAAGAGCAAATAGAACTGTCCGGAGTGGAACTGGGCCACAAAACCCTCCAAATATTGTCGCTTGGCCCCGAGCATGACCGCATACCCAGATTCAACATGTATACAAAACCATGTTTTTGTATACATGTTGATGAAAAGGATATACAATATCGCAGTTTTGTATACAAATGGATTCCGGCAGAGTGAGCACAGAATATCCGTTTTTGACTTTTCCACCATCGGGAGATTTGCTGACTGTTCCTGTTTTACTTGCTCTTGCCAAAGCGCATGGAAGGCTGGGGGAATTGAAGGGTGCCGCCAACGGTCTGCCCAATCAAGGCATCCTGATAGACACATTGCTTTTGCAGGAAGCACTTGCAAGCTCCGAGATAGAGAACATAGTAACAACACAAGACAAGGCCTTTCAGGCTGATTTATCCGTTGGCGACGCAACCGTTGAGGGAAGGGAAGTAGCTCGATATCGTGTTGCAATGCGACGAGGCTATGAAAAATGGAAGGACAATGGATTCATCAGCGAAAACATGCTGATCGACATGTACCGTGTATTGAAGCAACGCGATGATGGTTATCGGATGGGCGCTGGCACAATATTGCGCAATGAACAGACAGGTGAGACAGTATATGAGCCACCACAGAGTCAAAACGATATCATTGCCTACATGCGGCAGCTCGAACAGGTCATCAATGACAGTGATCCATGCAATAATTTGGACCCGCTTATCAAGATGGCATTGATACATCACAAGTTTGAAAGCATCCATCCCTTCCCAGATGGCAATGGTCGGGTTGGTCGAATGCTCAATGTTCTTTACCTCGTACACTGCGGTCTTCTGGAATCACCGATTCTGTATCTGAGCCGTGCCATTAACCGTACCAAACCAGACTATTATCGTCTTTTGCAGGCCGTACGGGAGGAAGGAGTCTGGGAAGAGTGGGTCGTATATATGCTCAATGCGGTGGCTGAAACAGCGTACTCCACAGTGCAACTGATCATTAATATTAAAGCCCTGATGATGCAAATGAAACACCGAATGCGCACAGAGTTGCCGAAACTCTATTCTCAGGATCTACTGAACAATCTGTTTCGTTATCCCTATACTCGAATAGAACTTCTGGAAAAAGATCTGCCATACACTCGACAGACAGCACGAAAATATCTGGAGATATTGAGTGAATCCGGATTTGTAAGCAAGGTTAGTGCCGGTCGAAACAATTATTATATCAACCATGCGCTTGTTGCCCTGTTTATCAATATGACTCCTGCTTCAACATCCGATTCCCAGGAGATATCCACTGATTGATTCGATTGCAGTGTGAATGCTTATTCTGCCGTCTAATCGGTATCCGGCCGGGCGGGTATTAATGATTGTTCGTCCAACACAGTCATTCGAATTTAACAGCCAATGGATTAGTCGCAAGTCCTTGCTGGTTTAATTCCTGAAATCCCGACCTCGCCCTCTCTTCGGGTGAAGAGATCACAACCACCCAATCCCTGACGGCCCTGCAACCAGATATATTCCAAGCTGTTGCCAGGACTGCTCGATTTCAAGGTAGTCACCCCCATGTACTGTCAGATTTTCACTCAGGGAACGCCAAGGACAACACTTCTCCTTGAATATCGACCCTGTACATTACATAATATGCTTACAGTTGACCACCCTGCCTGGCTCAAGCCATCAATATACAGATGAAGATTTTTCGCAATCTGACCATTGCTACATGGTTTGGGGTACTGCTACTTTCACAAGCCGTGCACATCCCAGGCTGGGCCCAGAGTTCAGATACCACAAAACATGGTGAATTCTACGGGGCGATCCAAACCACTCATCCGGACTGGTTCAAGGAAAGTTTTCTGGACTTTGAAGAAGATATCGCCGAAGCTGCCGCCGAAGGCAAACGCCTGGTTCTTTACTTTCACCAGGATGGTTGCCCCTACTGCAATGTACTGGTAGAGGACAACTTCAAAAACCCGGACATCTTGCGTTTCATGCAGGACAATTTCGATTTGGTTGCAATCAATATGTGGGGAGACCGCGAGGTCGTTCAGGTAGGCGGCCAGGCGTTTACCGAAAAAACGCTGGCTGCTGCCTTAAGCGTCAATTTCACTCCAACTCTTCTGTTTTTCTCGGAAGATCGTGAAATCGTCTTTCGACTCGATGGCTACCGTCCACCCGATGAGTTTACTCATATCCTGAATTATGTGGCGGAGAAAAAAGAGCGGGAATATTCCTATGCAGAATATCTGGCCATGGTATCCGAATCCGATGCCATAACACCGCTCGGTCAGCCTGGATGGCCGGTTCTGGAACTTTTCGACTTGTCCCAGACCGGGGCACGCCCACTGGCTGTGTTGTTTGAAGAGCCTGATTGTGAAGCTTGTCAGTTACTGCATGAAAAAACATTCAGGGACGAGGGTGCGGCGCCGATTCTCAATCAGTTTGATCTTGTTCGATACAATCGATGGTCTGAAGACCAGGTGATTCGACCAGATGGCACAGCGTCGACCATTCGACAATGGGCACGGGATCTGGATCTTGGATATACGCCAGCGATTGTTCTGTATGGTGCGGGAGGCCAACAGGTAATCGTGCTGGATGCAATGTTCAAGACCTTTCATACACTCGGAGCGCTGGAATATGTGGCATCCGGCGCCTATCAGCATCAGCCGAGCTTTCAGAGGTACTTGAGCGAAAGGGCTGACCTGATCCGGGAGTCTGGTCAGGATGTCGATATCTGGCGCTATTGATTGTTGGCCTGTAACCAAATTGCGGAGATCGCACACTGAACGCCATACCCCGATTTGAGCAGTTGAATCTTCGCATGACATGCAAAGCTCCGGGAATACTGCTAAAATTCAGGAATATGTCGGTTAGCGGGATGATCATCCCGGCACCTTGGAGCGCGAAATCTAGTCCGTTCAGGCACTGGCATGAATGAGGTTCAAACAATGAATATGGCAACCAAAATTCTGATAGTACTGCTTTTTATTGCCACTAACAGCCTAGCCGACACCACCATCGAAGAATTCCGGTCGGGCTCGCAGGATATGCGGCTATATCAAGCAGAGTCTTCTTCCGGGGGCGATACCGGAAGTGATGAAGGTGAGCAGGAAAGTACTGGAACGCCCACCGAGCTGATTCTTGATGCCGAACCCGAATGCTGAC
>JAJEAV010000030.1 GCA_022822625.1 Gammaproteobacteria bacterium
ATTGTTGATCAATCGTAGTCGATCCACAATCCTTGTAGTGTTCAAGATGGGGTGTAGCCAAGCGGTCTAAGGCACCGGATTCTGATTCCGGCATTCGGAGGTTCGAATCCTCCCACCCCAGTCAATATTTGCCAGCTTAAGAGGAAAATCAAATGAAGGTGTTGACAATAGTGTGCATGGGGCTGATGCTGTCCGCTTGCGTTGGAGGGAGCGGGTCGATGGGTGAAAACATGGAAGATTCAGGACCTGCGTTTGAAAGGAATACGGAATTTCGAGGCCCCTGGATTCGAGTATTCATAGAAAATGAAGAAGGGAAGGAACTGTCGGTTAATTCGAACGATCATGCGGGAATGTCGAACGCTGAACCAAGTCCGATTCCAAATCATGAAGCAAGGCGCTGGCGTCTTTCCAAGGTCGACGAAACTGAGGGGACATCGTACGTCATCGCTGCAGTCAGTTGGGATGAAAACAACCCGGAAGACTACCTCATGGTCGGTTGGTGGGCTCAATTTGATAACCAGCAACCGCCTAATTTAACCTATCAGAATCTCACCGAGCACGCCATTATTGACGGCCCTGAGTTTGATTCGAATATTATTCCCCAGCTATCCTTGTCGACAGAAGGAACCGCACAGTATATTGGACCAGCAGGAGGAGTATACTGGTATGCCCCGGGGGCTACCTTGAATGATAGATTTTTTACTCTGGATGGGTGGGAGGCCAACGTCAATATGACTGCGGAGTTTGCATCCAGAACACTGAAAGGGTGCATAGGATGTATTGGTGACTTTACTACAACCGATGCTTTGATTCCTGCTTCAAGAGGGGATGTTGAAGTCGATATCTCGGACTATGAAATACACCTGCTGACAGCACGATATGATGAAAATGGACAGGTTGAAGACGGGATCGTGAAAGTTCGTCATCCTGATCGTAATCTTGTCACCTTGTCTAATGGCTTCTGGACTTCATTTTTCTCCAACCGACCGGATGCAAACAATAACCCCAGACTCATTGGCGGAATTACTGGTTCTGGCTATACTGAAGAAGATGGCAGCGTGGGAGGGTTTTTCGGTTCTTTTGTAGGGGTGAGTGACATTCTTCGGGAGGCACGAGAAAATCAGTAGCACCCGGTTGGTCTTGATTCTGATTCATATGGGGTGTGGTTACTGCCTGTTGTCGGCTGGCCAGGAAAATCATGAGCAAGCACTCATGTCGTCCATGGCCACCTTCCCGGGGGTGGACTGAATGATCAATATGCCAGATCATTGTCATAAGGCATTGTTGTTAGCAAATCATACCCATCCTTGGTTACCAGGACCTGCTGCTCGAGCTTGACGCCGTCCGTTTCGCCCTGCGATCCCATGTAGCTCTCAATACAAAGCACCATGCCGCATTCGAGAATGTTGTTATAGGGTAGGGGGTGTCGATAAAGGGGCGGCAGATGAGGGTATTCATCACACATTCCAACACCGTGAACAAAACAAGGATAGGCCCCTTCCTGAAACTCCTCGGGCACTGCAAATGCCGACTTCTGAAGTTCCGAAAACTTGATGCCCGGCCTTATCAATTCCAAATTATGCTCAATCTCCTGCATGGCCATGCGATATAGGTATTTCTGCCTCGGGGATGGAGTACCCGGCCCGCAGAAAAATGTTCTTGAAATATCTGCAAAATAGCCCATGGGGCCAATCATGTCGGTATCAAATGCCACCAGGTCCCCGGATTCCACTTTTCGGCTGGAAGCTTCCTGAAACCAAGGGTTTGTCCGAGGGCCGGAAGCAAGCATTCTCCCATCATGCCAGTCCCCATTATTGGCAAGATTCGCATAATTGAGCAGTCCCCACAGTTGAAGTTCTGATATGCCCGGATGCAGGGACTCCTTGATCTTGGCAATCCCGTGTTCTGCTACGGCAATGGCCCAGCGAATACAATTGACTTCATCTTCAGATTTGATCAATCGGGCTCTCTCGGTAATCAGGACACCATCGATCACTTCAATGTCGAGCTTGTCCAGTGCCAGTGTGATACTGGGGTTGACGTATTCAACGGCTACCTTGCGATTACCTGCACCAATCTCGGTAAGGAATCTATCAATGTCCTTTGCCAGTAACTCTGCAAATTGATTCAGATTATCACCGCCGTAAAAGTAGGATATGGGGTAACCGGTGCGTTGATTTCGTGCTGGAATCCCCGGATCGAATCCATTATGCAGGATAAAGTTGCCTTCAGCAGGATAAAACAGGTAGGTACAGGGAATATGTGACATGAACGCCGCATAATTGCGGTAATTGATCGCATAACGAAGACTGATTGGGCTGACCATGACGCATAGGGCCACATCATGGCGTCGCAGTTCCTGCTTTAGTCGAGTTGTGCGGTAAGCGTGAAGTTGTTCAAGATCTATATCCGGCTTTTCTCGAATTCGCTCAAGATCACTCCAGTTTTCCTGTATGACCAGTTCGTCGGGTGTCAACATTTTTCTGCCAAAAATTCGTGCATGAAATCCTGACTTTTCCCTCGTGTATTGGCATGGATAGACATACTATATTCACTCACTCATAACCTCATGAGAGGTACTCTAATGAATCGTCTTCTCGATAGATGGGGGAATTTTATCGATTGCACCATGTTCAATCTTCTGAACACCATTCATTCTGATAAATTGCGGAAAATGGTGGTTTGGTTATCCACTCCAAAACTTTATCCTACTCGAAAGGCAAACAAAAGTTCAACCTGCCGAATGTCTGTTCGATAATGTGTCGGGATTGCTGTTGTCCATAGATGAACAGCTTCAACCAATTCATGGTATCCTCCGTTCCGGAACCTGTCCCGGCGCAACGAGTATAAACGAGTATAAACAAGTATATATCTTCATCGTAACAAAGGAAATTTTCATGAAAGGCATAGTCTGTCCAATTCTTACCCCCTTTAATAATGATCTGGGCTTCAATGGCGATTTATACCTGCAACATGCCCGGGATCTGCTGGATTCGGGCATCCATTTGCTTTCTCCATTTGGCACTACAGGCGAAGCTCTCAGTATGTCTTTGGAAGAAAGGATGAATGCGGTAGACTGCCTTGTTGATGGAGGAATAAACCCTTCACAGATCATGCCGGGAGCGGGTCTTTGCAATTTTCCCGAAACAGTCCAACTTGTTCGGCATGCCATGAACCGTGGTTGTTTTGCCGTTATGTTGCTTCCACCCTTCTATTATAAAAACGCTACTGATGAAGGACAATTCACATATTTTTCAAGATTGATTGACACTCTGGACAGCTCGCATCTGAAAATTTGTCTCTATCATATTCCGCCCATGGCTGGAGTGGGGTTCTCGCCACAACTAACCAGAAAATTGAGCGTTGCATTCCCGGAAACGGTCATAGCCTACAAGGACAGTTCCGGGCAGATGGAACACACCTTGAATATCCGTTCATCAGCCCCCGGTCTGTCTGTTTTCCCTGGCTCGGAGTTCTATCTCAAAAGGGGGCTGGAAAATGGGTGCGCGGGCTGCATATCCGCAACCTGCAATATCAATTCACAGGCAATACGTGATGTCTACGATATATTTACTGGTGACAAGCAAGGTAATCTTGATGACGAGAATGCGAAAATCCTCGACCTCAGACGAAAGGTCGACACCTATTCGCCGATTGCCGTGATGAAGGGATATTTGGCTCATAAGTGGCAGGAAGAACGCTGGAGAAATGTCCGGCCACCACTGCTTCCCTCAACTATCCAGGAAGTTTCTTCGTTACTCCGGGAAATTGGTTGAAGTTAGCCAAATACTTGGTGCATTGCTAATTGCGGGTTGGGCTCAAGGAGCATTGACCTCGGTCAGGATTGGGTTCGACCTTTTCAAGGTTGAGTAATTCCTTGAGTTTGTCTGCACCACCAACATATTCACCATCCAGCCAGATTTGCGGAACAGTAACGGGGGTCCGTGGTCCGATGATTGGCTTGACTCTGGCCAGCATTTCGTAAAGAGAGCCGGGTTCCTTGACCACATCATGGTACTGGTATTCGACATTGGCTTTTTCGAGGTAGGCTTTTGCATTAACGCAATGAGGACAGGTTGTCTTGCCAAACACATGGTTCCCCTCAATCGGTTTACTATGCACTGCTTCTTCAATAACAGACTGGGTAAGAACACCCCGGTTCAGTGCCGCTCCCTGGGAAACCATCTTGCCGTTAACCAGCACAATAGGGGCATGCCAGCCCCCCTTGGGTAATGGTTTCCACCATTCAGTAAGCCAGTCTCGCAGTTCAAGCTCTATATCCAGTCCCTGGAGATCGCTGTCAATGCAGTCCTGGATAATGTCCTTGGTAAGAGAACACTCACCACAAGGAATCTTGACCTTGAAAGGACCCCACGCGCCGGCCCAACGGAAAACGGTGATATTTACTGGATTGTCCATGATAGAGGTGAAAACATCAGGTTGGCATCGGGACCACTGGAAACCGGATGCCGTAAAACAGGAGAGTGAATGATAGTCCGGACCTGCCGGATTCCTGAACCATGCATTTGAATCAACCCTTGCCTCGCCAGGGTATTGTCTTTTCAATCACGAAACGCATGATCAGGTCAAACAACAATCCCAGTATCCCCATGACAATGATCGTCATCCAGATGATTTCATAGTCCGATTGCTTTCTCGCAACATTTTCGACAAAGCCAATTCCAGTAGTTCCTGCGAGCATTTCTGCCGCAACCAGTGTGCCCCAGCATACACCAATCGATATACGAATACCAGTCAGGATTTCCGGCAGGGAATTGGGAAGAATGACTTGCTGGATAATCTGCCGATTGGAAGCTCCCAGGGAGTGTGCCGCATGGATTTTGGAGAGTTGAGTGCCCGTGGCCCCAGTCCGTGCAGATATGACCATGATCGCAAATGCGACCATGAAAAGCAGGAAGATCTTGCCGTCGTCCTGTATGCCGAATATGGTCAGGATAAGCGGAGCCCAGGCCAGAGGCGGAATAGGCCGGTAGAGTTCGACAAGAGGATCAAAATAGCCTTTGGCAAATCGAGACAGGCCCATGAACAGTCCCAAGGGTACGCCAAGCAGTATCCCTAGAAACAAGCCCGCCAATACCCGCAGGATCGAGTCCCAGATATGTCCGGTAGGGACGGGGACTGCAAAAGAATCGAAATCTCCAGTTGCAAAACTGTAGATTCTATCCTTAAAGCCATAGTTGATATTTCCCTGTTCATCATGATCCCCGTATTCTCTGGGAATCAGGTCTGCAATCGAGTCCGGAACAATAAAATCTACCATTTCCGAGACCGGCTTCATCTTGTACCAGAAGAGTGGAAACCCCTTGTAACCCTGTGCAGGATCGGCCATCCAGATGAAGGTAGCCAGAGTATCCGAAGGTTTGGGTAGCCAGCGCCCCGATCCCTGCTCCGAACAGGCATTGTTGCCAGCCAGAATATCTCCCCCCGGCAGTGCCCAGGTATCGATAAATCGTAGAGCTCCCTGTCTGTCCTGCATCGCTTTTTCGAGCAGAACCAGGGATGCTTCAACTCCCTTGGTTACTTGAGTTGGAAATACTCTGAAGTCATCAACTCGCTTTGAGATTTTTTCGATATCGCCCAAAATGTCCTTGTACGTTTCCTGAGTTGCTGCGGCCTCTAGTTCTCCGATTCTCTGACGAATTTCCTCAATTCGCTTCACCAGTTCAGGCCCATCATTACGGGTTTCACTGTAGTCTTTCGTAATTCCAGCCATGATTTCAGCAGCAGCATCAAAAATACGGCCCCGCTCGGTCTGAGGCAGAACCGGTATTTCCGTGCTAGATTCTCCCCAGCCAGGCTGGGCAAGAGCCTCGGCCATTTGTGCTTCATCAACGGGTCCGGGAAATTCATCGTTTTGGAGGTCCAGGGCCAGCTGTTCAATACGTATGGCTATATCCTGAAATCGCTCCGAAATGCCAGATGCCATGTACTCGCTACTGGCCTGTAATACCAACGCTTCGCGGACGTCATCAATCAATGCTGAAAGGTTTTCTCGATCTGCATCGGGCAAATCCAGTTTGCTCAGTTCTTCTGACAATAGTTCTATCTGATGTAGGTCCCGACTGAGAATTCGAGTACCCAGCAGATGGCGATTATCAAGAGGGAAGGCGGACCGGATCGGGTTGATAGCCCGATTCAGTTTTGCAACCTGGCATAATTCATTGGCTGCATTCGGGAAGAAGGCTCGACCAGCATCCCATGAAAACGTGAACCAGACGAGTAACAGGCTGGATACTCCACAGGCTACCCAGTGATATCCTCCTTGTGTTCGAATCGGATTCCCAAATACGGCATCGGTTCTTTCGGTTCGAATGACTTTTCGGCCATGCATGATCGACCAGGCGAGAACAATCACCAATGCAATGTATAAGATGGCAACGATCATGATTTAGGACGCCGATAAACCTGTGACCTATGCGACTTCAACCTTGCCCATGATTTCTTCTTCCATATTCCAGATCATGGTGAGAATTTCTTCCCGGGTGTGAATAAATTTCTCCCCATTCTTAATCTCCCGAGGATCTCCATCAAGCCCCATTTCGGCAAATGGCAGCCGATACTGTTTGTGAAGGCGCCCGGGCCTTGGGGCCATAACAAACAGTCGCTCACCCAAAAGCAATGCTTCTTCGACCGAATGGGTGATTATCATGATGGTCTTGCCAGTCTCTTTCCATATTTTCAGTACCAATGACTGCATTTTTTCACGAGTCAGGGCATCCAGTGCTCCGAGTGGTTCATCCATCAGAATCAAGTCCGGATCATTGATCAGACAGCGGGCCAGAGCCACGCGTTGCTGCATACCTCCCGATAGTTGATAGGTTGGGGTTTCTCCAAAACCCTGAAGTCCGACAATGCTCAACCACTCCTCCACCTTCTGTTTGGTATCTTTCTTGTCAGCATTTTTCATGCGCAACCCGAAATTGACATTATCGGCGACGGTCAACCATTCAAAGAGTGCGCCTTGCTGAAAAACCATACCTCGATCGACACCCGGTTTCTCAATAATGCTGCCCCCAAGCTTGATACTGCCACCGGTTGGATGCAGGAATCCGGCCACGATATTCAATAGGGTCGTCTTGCCGCAGCCAGAAGGGCCAAGGACCGAAAGAAGTTCCCCCTTTTTCAGGGTAAAGGTTACGTCCTTCAAGGCATGGACGCTACTGCCGTCAGGCAGTTTAAAGACCATGTTGAGATTGTCGGTAACGAGGTCACTCATCGGTCAGATTAACCGTTAAACCGCTAAACCATTAAGGCCCAAGGAGTAAACATTGAGTGCTTGATTGAGCCGGGTATTTTGCCCGGCTCATATCAGGGGTTCCGTTTACTGCATATACGAAGTATCGATAACGGAACTGTAGTCATCCAGTGCAGGATTTTCAGGTGTAGCGAATGCGCCGCCAACCACAGAAATGGCTACACTGGCAATACCGCCTTCATTGAAGTATTTTGCCAGCTGTTCATCGTGTCCTGGAAAGTAGAATTCAGACATTTGATTCTGGGTAGATTCTACGGAAAGCCCAGCATCCTTGGCGATCACGTCGATTTTTGACTGATCGGCAGCAAACGCATTATTTGCCTGTTCCGTAACTTCCAGAAAAGTCTTGACCATGTCAGGATTTTCCTGAGCGAAGCTCTCGGTTACCGAAACAACATCAAAACTGATGATTCCAGCCGCTTCCTTGTCTGCAAGACTCATCAGTGGTTCACCAACTTCGTACATTTTGTTCATTGAGTCGGCACCAAACCCACACGCCATGGAGACTGCACCATCAGCCAGGGAAACAGCCGCATCAGCAGGAACCTGGTCAACAACATTGATTTCATCAACATCGACATCCAGAGCGCGCATCATCATTCGGAAACTGTAGTCAGCCATTGTTGCGAGCGGTACGGCAACAGATTTTCCTTCCAGTTCATTGGCATTGCTCTTGTCAATACCTTCACCATTCCTAACTACGCAGTCGTTGGCTGGATACTGCACGGCAATCGAGATCAGTTTGATGGGAGCATTTGCATTCACCGCATTGATGAATGGTGCCAAGCCCTGACTGTAGGAAATATCTATGTCTCCGGCAAGCATTGCTTCAGTCATCTGGGTTCCCGCATCAAAGTTGGTCCAGTTGACAGGAACACCTAGGGCATCATCGTATTGCTTTTCAACTTTAGCGACCTGATTTGGGGTCGCCCATTCCAGGAAGAAGGCAACATTAACCTGATCTGCTGCATTGGCCGTAGCCGACAGAACAAGTGCTGTACTGACAGCGATTATTGATTTTTTGAATTTCATGTGTTTCTCCATATTCGAGGGAAATTTGCAATGCATGCCTTTTTAGAAAGTTGCCGCATTGCCTGAATACTGGATTCGCAAACAGGTTGGCAGAATCCTCAATAAATTATATTGTTGATTGTTAGAATAACAGTTAAGACACTTGCTATCCAGTGAAAATTTCATCCATAACAAATTCTTAAATTTAGAGGGTTATGGGTTACTTTCGGTATGGGTCAAGAGCTCGCCAATTGAAGTTATGTGTCGCAGATGAGACGGCATCCGCCTGCTTGTGAAACTTGTTTCTTAAATTCGAAGGTGTTGAATCAGGGTCTCCAAATGCCTGAATAATCTCACATTCCGAAACTGCGCCTTTCTCTCCCCCAATCATTTCACTTGCGGTTTGCTCGCACATATTGCCGAGTCGACGATAGAAATCCAGGCGGAGCTGATTCACGGACTCTCTTGCCATGTCAATAGTTTCGACATGATCGCCTGCTATAGTCAACCTGTTGTGTGGGTCCAGTCCATAGGGGTTCATGTGTCCGTAGACAATGATGTCTCCCCGCAATCCATCTGTCTCTTTGACCAGTTGCTCAATTTCATTGACGTAGCGTTGATTGATTTTCCATAGAGATTCAGCGCAAAGAGCAGTCTGTTTGGGGTTGAGGCGAATATTTGCATCGGTATGGTTTTTGTAGCGATACCTGCCATATGGCTCATGCATACGGGCAGCATAAGGTATTGCTTCACGAAGTTCACGCATTTCGTTTGCTGTTCGGAAAATCTCGGCAGTCTCCAGACTGATTCCGCCAATGCTCATGGACCCATCGTCTGAATCATCAATCAGTAAACTCAGGAATTCATCGATAGAACGATTCGTGCATCCATTAACGAATAATGCCCCGTCTGCGTTGATCTTCCTGCATTTCTCTGATAGCTGCCTGGCACGTTTTGCATGAACACTATCAGGAAAATCTCGGATTAATGGTTCCATTGACCCCGAAGTAATGTGCTCAAGACCAATAATTACGTCCGGTTCGCCAATGGAATTGGTGATCGAATCCTGTTCAAATTCAAAAAAACAGAACCGGGCCAGGTGTTCGAGAAACCCGGATATTTCAAGAGAGTCATTGCGAATTGGTAATGCGAAAGCAATTTCATTTTCCGGCAGTTTGGAGTATCGGCAGCGAACTGCACTCACCAACCCGGTCCAACCATAGGTTCCTGCATAGTGAACCAGTCGTTCCTGGTTAATGGTTTCCAGCTGGTATCCGTTGTGCAGGAGAATTTGCGAAACACTATCCGAAAAATACCTTCGCTGAGGCCCCATTCCTCCGGTCATAAATGTGGAGCCAACCTGTGCATAAGCGTAACTTGTAAGGTCTGATCCGGGAACCCGGCAGGCTGGAGAAAGCATGTCGGCCAAGGCCTGGTTAAGTTGGTCAATGGTAATTGCTGCTCCGGCACAAACTTCCATGTTCTCTTCGTCGATAACGATCTCATCCAGAGATATGGATTCAAGACTGGAGACATTACTGTTGCGTATTTTCGGGTTTGGGGTGGTGCCGACCAAAATCCCGATGACGGGACCTTCACCGGCCGCCTGCTGTTGGTAAACACTGCCGGCAGCAGAAATTGCAGACAGGGGGAGCAGGCATGCATCCTGTCCATGTTTGCGATAGATCTCCAGAATCGTATTGCTTAATCCGGATTCGGAGATGCGATATGCAACATCCAGCCGAACCGTATTGTTTTCTCCATCCCGGAATGACTGATTTACGGGTTTCAGCATTCTGCTTCAGATTAATGGATGGGGGTATGCCGCCAAGGGCAGCATGTAAGGTTCATGACCCTGTCATTGTTCAACCCAGGTGCCGCGAGTCGGATAGCTGTTTTCCTTGATCCATTGCAAACCATTTGCGAGGGTCTCGATGTCAGGTCTGACGAAAGGGTTGTTGGATATATCTACAATGTGCAAGTCAAGGTCGGTATTTACCACGAATAGCCCGGGCTCGGCATAACTGTGGTCGGTTTCCGCCTCTGACCGCGGTGTCGAAATCCTGAGACCGAGTTCCTGCATCTGATTAATGGTCAAGCCATGATAGACCGGGTAACTGATGCTCAGTTTTTGCAGATGTTCCAGAAGCTGTTCCTGACTGTCTGCAGACACGGCAATCACTTCAATGCCCTTGTCCTTGAGTTGCTGCACATGCTCTTCGAGCCTGTTGAGGTATTTGGTGCACATTGGACAGTGTTTGCCACGATAGACAACGATTGCGCGCCATTCGGCATCTTCAGAAGGCTTGCCTATATCCTCGAGATTTCCGTCAAGGCTGGTGACCCTAAGTTCGGGGAAGGGCGTTCCGGGATGAAGTCTGTTCATGATGTTTTTTCGTAATTGCAGAATTGGTCGATATCGCCTGTCGGCTACTTATGAGATAACGGTATTTTAATTGTTTCGCATCTCTTCCGGTATGGTACAAACGGGGATGGGTTGCATTTTATGTCGATTTGCCCTGTGTAATCTGCCGTATATGTCCAGAACCTCTGTTTGTCTGGGGCTTAACTTGCCTTGACCTTCCTTGAAAGACATGGCCCATTCTAGTTCTTCATAACTGGCACCGAGCTGGTCTTCATCGCTTCGGTTGTCGCTAAACAGGCCATCGGTAGGGCTGGCCAGCATGATTTCCTCGCTGACTCCAAGCTCTTTACCGAGTGCATAAACCTCGCTTTTGTTCAAGTCGGCGATTGGGCTGATATCAACCCCGCCATCTCCATACTTGGTGAAAAATCCAACTCCGAAATCTTCGACCCTGTTCCCGGTTCCGGCAACTAGGTAACCGTTCAGGGCGGAGAAGTAATAAAGGGTAGTCATGCGTAACCGTGCCCGGGTATTTGCCAGGCTTAGCTGAAGGGAAGATTCTTTATCGACTGGAGGCATTGCCGAGACGAAGTGATCGAATGCTGAGGTTAAATCGATACGGTGGCTTGAAACATTCGGAAAGGTTTTCCGAAGATGGTTGATGTGGTTATCTGCTCGGTCCACCTGAGATGATGCCTGGTGGATTGGCATCTCAAGACACAAGGTCGGCAGGTTTGTTCTGGATACGAGTATTGAGGTAACTGCTGAATCAATTCCCCCGGAAACACCCACAACAAACCCTGTGCAATTCGCCTGAGAGGAATACGATTTTAACCAATCGGTGATGTGCTCAATGATTGAAGAAACTTGCATGGAATATCGGTATATCTAGTAATTTTATTTCAAAAAATTGCTCTCTTGCTTGAGGCTTGTACTGAAATCAAGAAAATATTCACGGTCATTGATTTTTGAAATACGCACTGTAGTTCTTCCATAGTTTTCCAAATCCTGGCGTTTCACAAACTCTCCTGATGTAACCCCGATTCTGCTTCTGAAATATAACCCTAGCAAACTGTTGTCATGAGTCGTATGAAGTGCCTTTCCATTTTCCTGTGCCCTTACGAAGGTGTATTTCTCGCCATCGTCAGTGTGCACTAAAAAGGGCCTTTTTGCTGGAGGAAAAAAACTTGACTTATAGACACTTGAAGGTATGGGAATATAGGCTTGATCAGGATTTCGACTGGAACGCTGGCCCCAATTCAATCCGGCTCTTTTGTGGGTTTTCTGAGTTCTGGAATCCAGTAGTGATAGCTCAACAGAATCTTTTACCTGGACATGTTTGGTCTCGACTTCCTCTGTCAAATCAATCGTCTCAACAATAGATCTGTCGGTACAAGACATCGCATTTTTTGAAATTTGGTCGTAGAACCTGTTTGCCAGATGGATATCACAATGGTTGACTATTTCAGTTTGGCTTTCGCCAAACCCCATCATTGAGTAGTTCGCTGACCCAGCAAATGCCATCTGTGGTAAATCCTTGTATTTCCATGAGTATACTTTTGCATGGACAAGGTTACCTTTGTATATATAACTGCATTTGAATTTGTATTTATCCGTGGCAGTTACAAAGGCGTTATGCATGTTCTTTGACATTCCGCTCCCATGCGTCATTCCGATGATTAGGTTCACATTCACAGACATGTCCTGTTTTATGAGTTCCTGAAAGTGTCGATTGACCATGGCGGGTGAAGCATAACCACTGACAATGTTCAATGTATCAAATCCGTTCTCTGTAGCAGGTCGGATGAGTACAGTGTCGAAGAGATTATGAGTTAACATGGTTGTATCGCATACTTCAACAAGGTTTCCAGAACTTGTCTGAATACTGCCTCTGCTCCCTTTGGCGGCACAGCCATGCCAATTTGTTTACGTACTGATTCCTTCCCCCCAGTAAATACAAACCAGTCCGGGAACGATTGTAGCCGTGCTCTTTCGCGATTCGTCAATGCTCTGTTTTCCTGCCAATGATAGATATGGGTTCCACCCCCGCCAGAGCCGGTAACCGTGTAGGAAGGTTTATCTGGATCAAGTCGCTTGTAAATTTGACTGATATACGCCTTGCTGGCCATTTTTAGCTTTAGGTGTTCTGGCAATACTGCTGTAAACGCATTTTCACCAGGCTTTATATGACTCAATCGTTCGATTACCGTAGATGATTGCCGTGTTTTTTCATTGTTCACGGCGTCATCCGGAATATCCCGCAGGGCTTGCACTGCCGTCACCAATTCATGATTGGATTCTGGATGTTGAAATTTGATTGCCAGGTCTTTCAAAAATCCCACAATGATCATTCGGTGTCTGCGTTGAGGAACGCCGAATCGCTCGAAATGATATACGTGAGGGAATGTGTCATAGCCAGCTGATTCGAGGGAAGACAAGATGATTTGTATGTCCTTGTTTTTGTTGGTCGAGGATATCCCTGTCACATTTTCCGCCACGAAAAATACCGGTTGAAGATCTTTCAGGGCTTTCACTCCCCACTTATACAGCCCTCCATAATGGCCTGATATGCCTTTTCTTTCATTTACAACGCTGAAATCATTACATGGGAATCCAAAACACAACCCATCTATGGGAAGCAAGCTTTTAAATTCAAGCTCTTCAACAGGACAACAGTGAACAGATTCCTTGTCAATGGGAAAGTTGGCAACCAGGGTGTTACAGGCATCCTGATTAATGTCATTCGCCCAAGTCAGGGAAAATCCACTGTCATCAATTGTAGCCTGGTGAGCGCCAAGAGCCATGCCGCCGGCTCCAACGAAAATCTCACCTAGTTTATACGTATGGGGGAGGGTTTGTGAACAAGCCAGGTCTAGTGCAAGGTTATCTTCTGTAACTGGTGCGTTCATACTATATGATTACTGTTCAGGCGTATACGGGGCTATTTCAGGCATGCAGATTGGCAGTCAAATTATACACTCTACAGCCGTAGTTTCTCTGGTGACAAGAGTGCCTGAAACGCGTCTGTCACAAAACTCTCAATTCCAGCATTGCATGAAGAGCAATCGCGTATTATGGGAGACGAAAAAACGGCAGTCGCTCGTACAGGGTCATCTCCAGAGTATCACCTTCATCAATTGCTGACGGCGTAATAGATGCCTTTTACCCTCTAGCATCCACTTTGCACTGTCTTGGTGGAAGACAATGCAGAACTGATCGTATTTTACCTTTCCAGCATCTGACAACTCTGCATCATGTTACCGTCCGCGTTCGCCCGGGACCAAGACATAATGGGGTAACGCCACGAATGCATCCGGTTCGGCCGCGCCATGAAGCAACTCTGGATCGAGATGATCGCGGCCTATTCACCACAGGCCCGGGGGCGTTCGGAACGTGCCTTCCAGACTCACCAGGATCGCCTGGTCAAGGAACTCGCAGCGGCCGGCATCACCGACATGGAACAGGCCAATGCCTACCTCCGTAATGACTACCTGGCCAACTTCAATGCCGCATTCATGCGACCGCCCCGGGCACAGGGCTGTGCGTTCGTGCCCTGCCCGGACCTTGTGGTACTCGACGACATCCTGTGTGAACACCGGGAACGAACGGTCGGACAGGACCACTGCGTACCGTACCCGGGCCTGACGCGCCACAGATCCTGGCAGACAGACACCGCTGCCACTACGTCAAGGTCAAGGTGCTGGAATATGCGGACGAATCCCTGTCGATCCATCACGGACCATGGGAACTGGCACGCCATGACAACCAGTGACAACCGATGGTAAAGCATGCATATGCCGCCGCGTAATGTCCGCCGCGCGTGGCAGACAATCCATTTACGCCAAATCGGGCAGTTCTATTTGCTCTTGACAGGCTTTTTACTTTTCCCCGATTCCTATTGAATGATTAGGGGAATCCAAATGTCGAATGGAAATATTCGGCCAATTCAGGTATGATGTTTACTTGTTAAATTATATTTCTATAAATATTAGGAGGATACTAATTCATGAAAAAAATCACGGATTCCCACCAAATGCAGGGAAACCTCGACTATTCTGATCTATCCGAGAAAGACAAGTCTCTGGTAGAAGAAGCGGTCAAGTCTGGATATTCAAGGCGCCATGTTCTTAAACTTATGGCGGTCACCGGTGTATCCTTGGCAACTGCTCAAAATCTATTGAATACTGGCGGTCAAGCCATGGCAATGACCCCTAAAAAAGGTGGTTCAGTCAGGGTTGCAGCAAATGTTCATGGTCCGGATGATCAGTTATTTCCTCAACAATTCACTTCATTCATTGACTATTCCAGAGGTCGGGCTACATACAATGGTTTGTGTCAGCTGGGAGAGGGCATAGTCCCTCAGCCGGAACTTGCTACCGAGTGGTCATCGAATTCCGATGCTACCGAGTGGACTTTCCAGCTACGCAAGGGTGTGACCTTTCATGATGGAACGCCCTTCACGGCAGATGATGTCGTGTACACGATGAATCGACACGTGGCGGAAGATTCGACATCCACGATCAAGTCTGTCCTCAGTTCCGTAAAGGAATGGAAAAAGGTTAACAGTCATGAGGTGAAGGTAGAGATGCATTCGCCGAATTCTGACCTGCCTATTCTGATGGGCCTGTTCCAGTCAAAAATCGTGAAGAATGGCACTACTGGAGACGGTATTGGAACTGGCCCTTTCGTTCTTGAGTCATTTGAGCCGGGAATCAAGTCGGTACACAGGAAAAACCCGGATTACTGGCGAGACGGAGCCAATCTGGACAGCATGGAAATTACCGCAATTACAGATTCCGCTGCACGCGCCAATGCATTGTTGGCAGGTGATGTCCAGTTGATTGTTGCTGTTGATCCAAAATCGTTCCGACAGATTGAAACTACTGATGGTGCTGAATTATTGTCAACACCGGCTGCTGTACAGCTGGGGATTTGCTGTCTGAAAAGTACTGAACCAGGTAGCAATGATGACTTCGTCAAGGGCCTGCAATATATTCAGGATCGCGAACGGATCGTTGAGAAGGTCCTGCGTGGCAAGGGCTCAGTGGGTAATGATACGCCGATCATGTTTTCTCATGGCAGGGATTTCTGTGAAAACCTTCCACAGCGTGAATTTGATCCTGACAAGGCGAAATTTCATTTCAATAAGTCCGGATATACATCCGCCGAGCTTTACATGGCACCGGTTGCATCAGGGATCGAGGACATGTGCTTGCTGGCACAAGCCAATGCTGCGAAAATCGGGTTTGACCTCAAGGTCAAGAAGGTTCCGGCTGATGGCTATTGGGGTGCCGTATGGTTGACAGAACCTGTTAATGTAGTGACTTGGTTCCCGCGACCTACAGCAAATTCCCAGATAGCGATTCAGTTTGCACCAGGAGCTGCATGGAACGATACACACTGGCATAACGACAGACTGGGCGAACTGCTGAAACTCTCTTTGGCAGAAACAAATCCGGAAAGACGGGAAGACATGTACTGTGAGATGCAGACACTCATTCATAATGGTAGTGGTATGGTTATTCCAGCATTTTCAAACATTAATGATGGTATTGCTTCCAATGTCATGGGAGTGCCTAATTTGCCGCTTGGAAATTTAGGCGGGGCGGAATGGCCTGAGTTCATCTGGTTGTCTTGATCACCATTTCATTATTCAAATCATGATCATCGCCTGTGGGAAACCTGGTTTCCCACAGGCGATTCTTTTGAAGAGGTATAAACGATCAGACAGGGTTTGAGGGAGTATGCATTACGACCCGCAACAGGGGCAGGCGGGATTTCGGTTTAACTGCATATGCTGCCAGTCCATTGTCTTGCAATCAAGCAACCAGACAACCCCACACAAGGCTGGACTTCCAAGAAGTATATTGACGGATTCCATCGCCTGCATGCTGCCAATAATACCAACCAGAGGTGCAACAACACCTTCCATCTCACAGGTCGTGCTTTCGATGTTACGGTCAGGATAAAGACACTGATAGCAGGGACTTTCCGAGTTTCGAGGGTCAAAGGAAGTAACCTGTCCCTCCCAGCGTATGGCAGCCCCCGATACAAGCGGAGTTTGCGTTTGCCTGGAGACGTCATTTAACTCAAAACGGGTAGGAAAATTGTCCGTGCAGTCCACAATCAGCGAGACATCTTGAGCATGCTCCACAAAGTCTTCGTAATCCAGGACGTAATCAAGAGTTTCAATCTGGATATCAGGGTTGATGGCACGCAATCGGCTGGCCGCAGATTCAGCTTTATGATGTCCGATATTCGCGTGCTCGTGAATTATCTGTCGTTGAAGATTCGATTCATCTATGTGATCAAAATCAGCAATGCGCATGGAACCGACTCCTGCGGCTGCCAGATACAGACCTACCGGTGATCCCAAACCGCCCATTCCAATAATAAGAACTCGGGAATCACGTAGTCGCTCCTGTCCTTCAATGCCAATTTGAGGCAAACGTATCTGTCGACTGTAACGCTCTTTAAAGTTGTCCTGATTCATCGAAACCCCGAATCAATGATCACATATTATAGCATCCCATGGCTAAGACAATTGATCAAGAAGAAGCATAAGTTAATTTTTAAAAAGTTAATATAACTTCATAAAAATAAATTGAAAAAATAGAATAAAATCCTGAATGAGGAGCTTGCAAACAGCCTTTTCTCCGATCTTGGCCTCTCGGAATCCCTAACCCGTAAATAGAGTTTTTCCCGCCCGTGTGGTCTGGGATTAGGGCAAAGGTGCGATTACTTCTTCGTGTTCAGCGTGATATACTGCTGAATCGGCATACCGTATAAAAGACGATATCGTCAACTTTAATTCTGACATCCGGAGTAAAGGTTCATCTTTTGAACAGGTTGTTCGTTTACGCCTGCGCGTCCATAATCATTCTTTCAATGCATATGTCTAGCGTAAGGAGGGATTGGAGTGCCATGTTGATGATATCCATGATTTTCGAAACGAACATAAATTGAAGTGAATAGCGCATTGAACAGAATTCTGCTGACCCTTGGGCTGTCCCTTGTACTGTGTACTCCCATTCATGCACAACAGGGGCGTGATGGTCATGTCAAGATTATCTATTGGCAAGCTCCATCTACCCTTAATCCTTATCTGTCAGCCGGTATCAAGGATATTGAAAGTGCCAGCCTGATACTTGAACCACTGGCACGACATGATGAACAGGGAAATATGCTGCCCTGGCTCGCTGAGGAAATCCCGACGATTGATAATGGAGGGATTAATAATGATCTGTCCGAGATTATCTGGAAGCTTCGTAGCGATATTGTTTGGTCGGACGGAACTCCCTTTACCGCTGCTGATGTAGTGTTCACTGCAGATTACTGTATGCATGAAGAAAGTGGTTGTACGGGCCTTGCACACTTCAGGGGGGTGATGAATGTCAAGGCGATGGGTACGCACACGGTGAAAATCACGTTTGATAGTCCTGCTCCATATCCCTATGGCCCATTTGTAGGAGCCAGAACCCCCATTTTGCAGGCTTCACAATTTGCAGCCTGTGTCGGAGCAAACGCCTCCGACTGTACCGAGCAAAATTCCTATCCCATTGGCACGGGTCCGTTCAAGGCGATTGAGTTTCAGCCTGATGACGTGGTCAGAATGGTAGCGAATCCCAATTATCGCGAACAGAATAAACCAGCATTTTCAACCTTGACACTCAAGGGAGGTGGTGATGCTGCAGCCGCCAGCCGTGCAGTGATGGAGACAGGGGAGTTTGACTATGCATGGAATATTCTACTGCCTCCGAATGCAATAGCCGAACTGGAAAAGGGGAACAAGGGGAAGCTGGTCGGTGGTTTTGGAACACTGGTCGAGTGGATTATGGTGAATTTGACTGATCCCGCTCCCGGTCTTGGAGAACAGGGACGTTCGACCAGCAGTCATCCACACCCATTTCTTTCCGACCTCCAGGTTCGTCGGGCACTTTCCATGGCCATTGATCGCAATCGCCTTGTGGAAGTTGGTTATGGGAAGGCCGGCAAGATCACCTGCAATGTTATTCCAGCACCGCAAATCTATCGGTCCAGTGCCAACGAAAAATGTATGACACAGGATATTGTGGGTGCGAATGCACTGCTTGACAAGGCTGGATGGGTCGATACCAATGGCAATGGGGTACGCGACAAGGATGGGGTCGAACTGAAGTTGCTGTACCAGACATCGACCAATGCGGTGCGGCAGGATTTCCAGAATTTGATCAGGAAGTGGTGGTTGGAAATTGGCGTGGAAACAGAACTTCGAAAGATAGATGCTTCCGTGTTTTTCGGGAGTGATTCGGAATCTCCCGATACCCTGCAGAAGTTCTATGCCGATGTACAAATGTATGCCAACATGTTTAGCGGCACTGATCCACAGAGCTATCTTGCCAGCTGGCTATGTGCGGATATTCCTCGTCCTGAAAGCCAGTGGCAGGGAGGAAACATACCGCGCTTCTGTAGCCTTGAATACGATGAACTGCACGAGAGGCTGACTCGAACTGCAGGCATAAGCGAACGGGCCCGTATAGTCAGGCAATTGAATGATATTCTCGTTCAAGAGCACGTAATCATTCCTCTCGTGCACAGGGGACGCATTTCTGTGCATGCAAACAGTCTTGGTGGTGTAGTATTCAATACCCTGGATAGCGAGCTCTGGAACGTGGCAGACTGGTATCGGATCTCCGAGTAGATTCATTTTCCAGTTGCTCGTCCATGTCACAGGAAAAACGATTCTTCCGGGTAGATGAAACGTAGGTATATAAGTTTCGGAATCTGCTCTGCCATTTCAACCAAGCCGTGGGCAAGAGCCACTGGAAATCCCAGAATGATCCCTCATCGCGATCATGAATGACTGATGCAGGAATATTTCCATGAAGCCTCTTGCAAGCAGGAAATAACTGGCAATGCCGGTTTCCCTGCATGTCGGCAGGTTGCTGACAACAGGTAACCATGGTGAACTTTCAGTACCGATATGAATGTATCCATGCATAGGATAAATGGGATTTCATGTTTGTTCAGACCTTGACCGAACAGGGTTGAGAAAAATTTGAGTTGGAATAAACCAGTCTAATTTCTGTATACTTCACTTTTAACAACAAGGGCAATGCGATTGATCGCAGACAAGGTGGATCTCTGAAAAATGAAACAAGGTAGTAATGGCAACCTATCCGACCTGAGTTTTCTGAGCGGCGGGAACATGCACTATCTCGAGTCGCTACATACAGAAACCATGAAGGCAGGAGGGGCAGCATCTTCCCAAGACCCGGCCTCTCATTGGCGCTCCGTTTTTGAATCGCTTCCGATCATAGTTCCACGCGATATCAATCTGGAAGGTTCAAAAACCTGGCTTGAGACAGCCGAACATAAGCAGGAGCGAGTAGCCCGGCTTATTATGACTTACCGTATGCAGGGGCATCTAAGAGCGGATATTGATCCGATCGGAGTCATGCCCAGGGGCGAAGCGACCGAACTTGATCTATCAGAATTTGATTTGAAAGAGGTAGATCTTGACAGCGAATTTGATGTTGGCGGCATGGGGCATGGAGGCAGAATGGCCCTTCGGGATATATTGTCCTTCCTGCAGAAAGTGTATTGCGGGTCAATTGGTTATGAGATCAACCACATCAATTCCATGGAGAAACGCCTGTGGTTGTGTAGACAGGTTGAATCAACATTTCCGGAAAATTTCTGCGCTGTCGAAGACAGACTCAAAACCCTTGAGCGACTGGTTGCAGCGGAAGGTCTCGAGAAATATCTGCATACCAAATATGTAGGTCAAAAACGGTTTTCCCTGGAAGGGGGTGACTCGCTGATTCCCATGCTTGCCGATCTGGTACAGCAGTTCGGTGCCGAGGGGGTAAATGAAGTGGTCATTGGCATGGCCCACCGTGGACGACTGAATGTTCTGGTCAATATACTTGGCAAGTCTCCAAGAGAACTATTCAGCGAGTTCGAAGGAAAATATGATTTTGAAGATGATGAAGCAAGTACCGGTGATGTCAAATACCACCAGGGCTTTTCCTCCGACATCAAGACATCTGCAGGGAATGTTCATGTCGCTCTTTCTTTCAATCCTTCGCATCTTGAAATCATTAATCCGGTGGTTCAGGGATCGGTGCGTGCCAGACAGGAACGAAGACATGATACGGAAAGAAGCAGGGTAGTGCCGATTCTGATCCATGGCGATGCATCCTTCGCAGGGCAGGGGGTTGTCATGGAGACGTTGAATATGGCGCAAACGCGTGGATATTCAACCGGTGGAACCGTTCACATCATCGTCAACAACCAGATCGGTTTTACTACGAATACCCTGGATGCCCGTTCCACGCTGTATTGCACGGAAGTTGCGAAACTTGTTCAGGCGCCAATTTTTCACGTGAACGGTGATGATCCCGATGCTGTAATGTATGCTACCCGACTAGCGATGGAATACCGCATGAAATTTAGGCAGGATGTGGTTCTGGATCTGGTTTGCTATCGACGCCACGGCCATAACGAGGCGGATGAACCGAGTATCACCCAGCCGATCATGTACAGCATCATTCGAAAGCACAAGACCCCAAGGGAAATCTATGCAAAGACCTTGATTGACCATCAGGTGATTACGGAAAAAGGCGTACAGGACATGATCAAGGCCTACCGTGATCGTCTTGACAGGGGGAAAGTGGTTGCAGGGCAGGTTATTGACCCGAACAAGGCGCTGATAACCATCAACTGGAAACCCTATTTGGGTGGAGAGTGGCGCGAAGAAGCAAACACCCGGGTTGTGGCCAAACGGCTGGGCGAACTGGCTGAGATTCTCTCCAGAACACCGGATGACTTCACGGTTCATCCAAAGGTTCAGTCGATCCTCCGGGATCGAGTGGCAATGGCGAGAGGCAACAAGCCGATTGACTGGGGGTGTGCCGAGATGCTGGCTTATGCAACCCTGATTGACCAGGGGTATCTGGTCAGGCTATCCGGTCAGGATGCAGGCCGGGGTACTTTTTCTCATCGACACGCGACTTTGCATGACCAGAAAATGGCAAGAACGCACATTCCGATGCAAAACAACATTGTTGACAATCCGAGCAACTTTCTGGTCATCAATTCCCTGCTGTCAGAAGAAGCCGTGCTTGGTTTTGAATACGGGTATTCCACTACTGACCCCAATGCGCTGGTCATCTGGGAGGGGCAGTTTGGTGATTTTGTCAATGGAGCCCAGGTGGTGATCGATCAATTCATCTCGAGTGGTCAGTCAAAATGGGGACGTATCTGCAGCCTTGTCATGTACCTTCCACATGGCATGGAAGGGCAGGGACCGGAACACTCCTCTGCAAGACTCGAGCGCTTCCTGCAGTTATGCGCGAATAACAACATCCAGGTCTGCAATCCGACCACGCCTGCCCAGATGTTTCATCTCCTGCGACGGCAGATGCTGCGAAACTTTCGTCGTCCCCTGATCGTAATGACTCCAAAAAGCCTGCTCAGGCACAAGCTTTCCGTATCAACGAGAAACGATCTTGCCAGAGGTAGTTTTCAGCCGGTGATTGGTGAGACTGACAAGGTAGATTCCACAAAAGTACATCGTGTTGTCATTTGCAGCGGAAAGATTTACTACGACATACTGGAACAACGCCGTCTGAAGAAGATCAGGAATATTGCGGTATTAAGGGTTGAACAGCTCTATCCATTTCCTGACCTGGAATTGCTGGAGAAGATGCAGCAATACAATCAGGCAGAAGAAATTGTCTGGTGTCAGGAGGAACCGAAGAATCAGGGTTCATGGTATCAAGTTTACTATTCGCTGACCAGACTTCTGAATCAGAAACAGAGATTGAAATACATCGGACGAGACGAGTCTGCTTCACCGGCTGTGGGTTACTATCAGCTTCATATTCAGCAGCAGCAGGATATTGTCAATAGAGTTCTGTCTCTTGAACAACTATAGTTCTTGACATGTCAACATAAATACGTTCAGCAATTTAATTTCATGGGATATCCAGTATGATTGAAATCAAAGTACCTATTTTGCCCGAATCGGTATCGGACGCGCTGTTGCTTGATTGGCACAAGTCAGCTGGCGAACCAGTGATGCGCGATGAAATTCTGGTTGAAGTAGAGACCGACAAGGTAGTGCTGGAAGTGCCTGCACCTGAGGATGGCGTTCTTGCGGAAATTGTCGAACAGACCGGGACCGCCGTCAATGCCGAGCAGGTGCTTGCAAGACTTGTCCCCGGTTCCGTAGAACCGAAAGTTGCTGAAGTCGCGGTAGCTGAAGCATCTTCTTCCAGTGAAAAATCCTCCGGCACAGCTGATGTTCGCCTGAGTCCGGCTGCCAGACGCATCGTTGACGAACAGGGTCTGGATGCCACCAAAATATCCGGTACCGGAAAACACGGCCTGATTACCAAACAGGACGCTCTTGAGCATTCATCCGCGAGAGACAAACAGGTAGCAAGCGATGCTGGAATGCAGACTTCATCATCTGGCATGGCGATTACGACAGGTACCTCTCAGATGCCCAGCCAGCCTGTATCCCAGGGCACCAGAGAGGAAGTTCGAGAACCGATGAGTCGGTTGCGTCAGACCATAGCCAATCGTCTGATTCAGTCACAGCAAGGTGCTGCGCTACTGACAACGTTCAACGAAGTTGACATGAAGGCGGTAATGGAACTGAGATCCAGATATAGAGATCAGTTCGAGAAAGAGCATGGAACAAGACTGGGTTTCATGTCATTTTTTGTCCGGGCGAGCGTGGTTGCTCTGAAACGCTTTCCTCTGGTCAATGCCTACATTGATGGGACCGACATCGTTCGACACCTCTATCAGGATATTGGCATTGCAGTTGCATCGCCTCGTGGTCTGGTAGTGCCGGTGCTGCGAAACTGCGAGGCCATGAGCAATTCAGACATCGAGAAACAGATTAGTGATTTTGGAACTCGGGCCCGTGACGGAAAAATAACCATCGAAGAGTTGTCTGGCGGGACATTTACGATTACCAATGGCGGGGTTTTTGGCTCATTACTGTCGACTCCGATCGTCAACCCCCCACAGAGCGCCATACTGGGCATGCATAAAATCCAGGAGAGACCGATGGTTGTTAATGGTGAGATTCAGGCCCGACCGATGATGTATCTTGCATTGTCCTACGATCACCGGATTGTCGATGGAAAGGAAGCTGTCCAGTTTCTGGTCACGATCAAGGACATGATCGAAGATCCGGCAAGGCTGCTTCTTGATTGTTGATCTACAAACAGGGTTATGACAGACAGTTTTGACGTTCTGGTAATCGGTGCAGGACCCGGCGGGTATGTAGCAGCAATTCGCTGTGCACAGCTGGGCTTGAATACTGCATGTATTGACAACCAGATCAACCACAAGGGAGAGCCTGCACTGGGTGGCACCTGCCTCAATGTTGGGTGCATTCCATCCAAGGCCCTGCTCGAATCAACGGAGCAGTACCATAAACTGATTCACTCCTTTCCGGCACATGGCATCAAGACTACCAGGGCATCACTTGATGTCCCGACCATGCAGAAAAGAAAGGAGTCAATTGTTGAGGGACTGACATCCGGCATTGCACAACTGTTCAAGGCCAACAACGTTACTTCCATTCATGGTTTTGGCAGGCTGACTGTAGACAATACCGTAAACGTGCTCGACAAAACCGGAAAAATTACCCGAACGCTACTGGCTCGGCACATTATACTCGCTCCGGGATCAATGCCATCTCATCTGCCAAATATCCCTTTCGACCATGAATTTGTCGTGGACTCTACAGGCGCCCTGAATTTCGAGAAGGTCCCAAAACGGCTGGGAATAATCGGTGCCGGGGTAATTGGACTTGAACTTGGCAGTGTCTGGAATCGACTGGGTTCCGAGATCACCCTGCTGGAAGCACTGGATGATTTTCTTGCAATGGCAGATCATCAGGTCGCATCAACGGCGAAGCGGCAATTTGCAAAACAGGGCATGAATATTCGCCTGGGAGCGAAGGTCAGTAAAGTATCGAAATCCAGGTCTGGGCTGAATATTCACTACACCGAAAAGGGCAGGGAGTTATCCATTGACGTCGACAGGGTGGTCGTTGCAATTGGTAGGAAACCTGCTACGGAAGGGGTGATATCCGCGGATAGCGGGGTCAGTGTTGATGACCGGGGATACATACTGGTCGATGATGAATGTCGAACCAATGTTCCAAATGTCTGGGCGATTGGGGATGCAGTTCGAGGTCCAATGCTTGCCCACAAAAGTTCGGAAGAGGGCATGGCAGTCGCAGAAAGAATAGCCGGTGGCAGGCCGCACGTAAATCTTGATATCGTGCCGTGGGTAATCTACACATCACCCGAGATTGCCTGGGTTGGCTTGACGGAAAAACAGCTGCAGGAAACAGGGAATGATATTCGGGTTGGTTCTTTCCCCTTTGCCGCTACGGGTCGTGCCAAGGCGATGGAAGAGACAACCGGTTTCATCAAGATGATTGCAGATGCCAGGACCGATCAGCTTCTTGGAATACACATGGTTGGTCCGCATGTATCCGAGTTGATCAATGAATGTGTGCTGGCAATGGAATATCAGGCTAGTTCCGAAGATTTAGCGCGAACCATTCATGCCCATCCGTCGTTGTCTGAAGCGATCCATGAGGCCGCATTGTCCGTCGACAAGCGGGCAATTCACAGAGTCAATTAATTATTCAAGATATTTCCTGACTCGGAAACGGCTGAAGCATGGTTTGCGAAACAGAGATGGGGCAATAGTCCTGTTTGTCCTGAATTTGGATCTGCCAATGTCCAGACCAACTGCAAACATCCCACCATGCCGTACCGTTGTCGTGAGAAGGAATGCGCCAAGCAGTTTTCGGTCAAGATCGGAACCTTCATGCAAGGTTCAAAACTTGATTATCAGGTCTGGGCAGTTGCCATGTATCTCATGGTTACGGGCATCAAGGGAGTGTCCAGCATGAAACTGCACAGGGATTTGGAAATCACCTGGAAATCGGCATGGCACCTGGCGCATCGAATCCATGAAGGACTTGTTTCCGGTGACAATCCTTTTTCCAGTCCGGTTGAAGTGGATGAAACCTTTATTGGTAGAAAGCGAAAGAACATGTCCAACCAGAAACGCAAGGAACTGGAAGGCACTGGCAGAGGTGCTGTAGGCAAGACCGCATTGGTCAGCATCAAGGATCGTGAAACTAATGAGGTCCAGGCAAGGGTCATTGACGGAACTGATGCTGGAACCCTGCAACCTTTCGTCTCTGAAAACGTGGATGGTCAGGCAACTGTTTACACTGATGACCACAGGGGTTATCATGGTCTTACTTATCACCATGAATCAGTCCGGCATGCCGTATCCGAGTATGTCCGGGACCAGGCGCATACCAACGGCATAGAGCCTCACTGGGCTCTCTAAAAAGGGGTTATCACGGCACCTGCCATCACAAGGGGTTATCACGGCACCTGCCATCACATGAGCAAGAAATACCTGCATCGTTACCCTAATTCCTAAATAGAGGTTTTTCTGCCCGTTGTGGTCCGGGATTTGGGCGGCCGGGGTGTCGGAATGGTGACGGATTGCCCGGAAGGGCCGGATTCGAGAGACGAATGACGTGCATTTCCATGCCGGAGCATGGTAG
>JAJEAV010000025.1 GCA_022822625.1 Gammaproteobacteria bacterium
GCAGAAAAGTTGGATTGCAAAAAGTACAAGTTCACCGATGAATGGCATATTGGCTGGAAATATCCGAAAAGTGATCTAAGGTTTCCTCATGAATATCAGAAAGATGATAAGAAGTTTTTGTTTTTGCTTGATGAAAAAAAAGAGAGGAAGCAGTTAAGAAGCTAGCAAAGGAAATTGCAAAAGAAGTTGGCGAATTTCAAAAAAATCTGAAAAACTAGAAACCTTTCGGTCATTCGTTCGAGTGATACTTTTCACACCAACAGGCAGGCTTTTTGCTCCATTAGCACTGTTTACTCCAGTCAGCACTGATTTCCAATTAATTCTCATGAAAACCTCCCATGTGGTGATTGTGTGAAATCGGTTTGGGTCAGTTACACTGTTTTTGCAGGGCTAGTTCGTGGACATTCATCAATACATTGAGAACGAATACTCCATAATCTGTTCCAATATTCGTCTGGCGCAATATCTCAAGCACCAGTATTCACACAAACAACTGGAAAAGGGTCTCAAGAGTTGGGAAACTCCCGACATCCTTCCATGGAAAACCTGGGTCCGACGATGCTGGAGCGACCTCCGGGTTCGACATAAAGGCCTTGAGCTGTTACTGAATCCAACGCAGGATGTTCTGCTCTGGCAAGAAATCATTGAAGCACAGGTAGATAAGAATTTCCTGTGGCATATTCCCTCGATTGCGGGACAGGCACAATCCGCCCGACAAATCATGAAGGAATATCGAATCCCGGAGTTTGACGGCTCGGAAGGGCTTGGGGTGGACCACCAGATGTTTCGGTCCTGGTCCCGGGATTTCAAGGAGCAATGCCGGCAAAAAAACTGGATTGACGCATCAAGTGTTCCCGAACGCATCGGGGATGACTTGGTCGGGAAACTGGAACTGACAAATTCCGGAATCGTGCTGGTGGGCTTTGATGTATTGACTCCCCAGCAAGAAGAATTTATCCGCAGGCTCAGAGAGATTGGAGTGGAGGTGATTCAGTTTCAGGAACCCGAGGGTCCGGATGCCGAGATACGGGTTGCGGAATGTATGGATATCAGTGAGGAAATTCGTTTTGCTGCTCAATGGGCAAAACAGAAACTTCAGGAAAATTCACAGGCAAAAATTGGCATTCTATCCCCGGGTTTGCGTGATTTTCGCCAGCAAATGGTACATATTTTCGAAGAGGTGATGTCTCCCGGCAGTCTCAGTTACGAGAATAAGAATATGCCTTTGCCATTTAGCATAACGCTTGGTCGTTCGCTGCTGGACTACCCGATGATTGCAGTGATCTTCAATTTACTGGCTCTCAAGCCGCATGCCCTGACCTTGCCTGAAATCAGTAGTTTGCTACGCACTCCATTTATCAAGGGCTATGCAGAAGAACATGCAAGTCGAGCTCTTCTGGATGAAAAATTACGCAGAAGGAACCAGCAAGTCTATACCCTGAGCGAGATTAAGTATCATGTTGCCCAAATGGAAAAAAATGGAGATTCCCTGAAATGGTTTGCTCGATCCTTGAGGGATTTTTTCGAGTATCAGCAAACATTGCCGACAAGGAGTGTACCTTCAGACTGGTCCGAGCATTTTTCCAGCATGCTGGGTACAATCGGATGGCCGGGTGACCGGCAACTCAACAGCGATGAGCAGCAGCAGAACGAGGCATGGCGTTCGGTTCTCGAGAAGCTGGCTTCGATCCATGTCGTTAAATCCGGAGTTACGCGTTCCGAGGCATTTTCGGTATTACGTCGTGAGACTGGTGAACAGGGCTTTCAGCATCACACTCCGGAGTCTCCCATTGAGATCATGGACCCGCAAGGTGCCGCCGCGATGCGATTCGATCATGTCTGGATGCTGGGCATGAATGAAAACATATGGCCACGGCCGGTTACTCCCAATCCATTCGTACCGATAAGGTTGCAGTCCAGATATGGTGTTCTACATGCCGATACACAACTTTTCCTTGATTGGACAGAACGACTTCAACAGAAAATTATACGTTCCAGCCACAATGTGGTGTTCAGTTATTCCCGATATGATGGGGATCGCCCGTTACTGGAGAGTCCGTTACTTCCCCGGCAAGAATGCCGTGATATCAAGAATAGCCTGTCAGAGACGACCGCATACCAGCAGATGATTTTCAAGTCCGCTGAAATAGAAGAGATTGAAGATTTCAAGGCACCGTTGGCTGAAAACCATACTGGAGGAACCAGTATTTTCACTGACCAGTCGCAATGTCCGTTTCGAGCGTTTGCCAAACACCGAATCCATTCCCGCGATCTTGAAGAACCGGATATTGGCTTGAATCCCATGCAGCGAGGGTTGATCTTGCACCGTTTGATGCAGCTGTTCTGGGAGGATGTCAAAACCCAGAACGAGCTCATCAAGCGCACATCCGAGGAAGATGACGAATTAATCACATCGCTTATTGGCCGAGAGATCCAGGCAAAGCAGAAAGAGTTCCCGAGTGTGTTCACGCCTAAATTCAGCGATATTGAGGCCGCACGATTGAAGACGGTGATGAAGAACTGGATTGAACAGGAAGAAGCTCGCAATTCATTTCGGGTGCGTGATCTGGAGCTTCCGATTGAGCAGTCACTGCAGGGTATCAACTTTCGCGGACGGATTGACCGAATCGACGAGTTGGATGACGGTTCGTTAGTAATCATTGATTATAAAACGGGGGTCCAGTCAATTAGTGATTGGGCACCCAGGAGGCCCAAAGAGCCACAAATGCCGCTCTATGCAGTAACCTTGCCCGGAAATATTGCTGCGGTACTTCTTGCGATTCTGAAACCAGGCGATGATCATGGTTTCCGGGGACTGACATCCCGGAAAGATGTCTTCGATTCCGATGACCGGGGTCAGAAACGAGTCAAGAAATTCGAGAACGATCCGGCGATCAGAAAAAAATTCCTGCTCACTAATACTCCAGAAGGCAAGATCTGGATAGACCTACTGAGTCAATGGAGAAGCGAGGTCGAAGCATTGGCGATTGAGTTTCGTGAAGGTCATGCTCCGGTCATGCCGATGGATAATTATGCTTGTCAATATTGTGACCAAGGTCCATTTTGCCGAATTGATGAGATCGGGAAAAAGCAGGGAAATCCGTGAATACTACGGTCGAGATTAACGATAAAGATGTCCGGCAGGAGGTGCTGGACCCGGCGCATTCATTTATTGTGCAGGCTCCGGCGGGTTCCGGCAAGACCGAGTTGCTGATTCGGCGATATCTTCGTTTGTTGCTGGTGGTTAATCAGCCTGAGGAAATTGTTGCAATTACCTTTACCCGAAAAGCGGCAACCGAGATGCGAGAGCGAATAATTGAATCACTTAAATCTGCGGAGCAAGACCCGGATGGCCAGAAACTTCAGGAATCAAGGACAAGGGAGCGCTGGGAAATTGCTCGTAAGGTATTGAAACGAAGTGATGAGCTTGGGTGGTACCTGACCACCAACCCCGCACGAACCAGCATCCAGACCATTGACTCATTCTGTGGTCGATTGGTCAAACAGATGCCGGCGCTGTCAAGGTTGGGTGGTCATCCTGAGATACTTGAAGATGCAGGACCCCTCTATCAGGAGGCTGCTGAGCGGGTGCTGAAGATCCTGGATGGAGGCGCCTCTTTCTCAAAAGATGAATCGGATGACAAGCATTTAAGCGAATCGATTGCTGTTTTATTGCGACATCTCGATAACAATCTGCCACGTGTTCGGGACTTGATTGCGACCATGCTGGCGAAACGTGACCAGTGGCAGACATATGTCGTCGATATGCAGTCGGCCAAGGATGATCCAAATGTTGATTTCAGGATAACTCTTGAGTGGCACATCGCACAACATATTGAGTCTGTGCTTGCAAGAGCTCGAGCAGCAGTTCCTGCAGAAAATGTGGAAGATTTCTGTAAGGTTTTGTGTAACGTGTTTCCTAATCTCAATGTACCCCCGCAGAATCCGCTATTTCGTGATTTGCCGGAAGGAAATTTGGAGAACCTTTATCTATGGAGGAAGATTGCAAGTCTCTGTCTAACCAGTGATGGAAGTTGGCGACGCAGGTTGACAGTCAGGGAAGGGTTTCCGCCGGGTAAAGATCATCTCTGGCTCAAGGAGAAATTCAAGTCACTCCTCCAGATATTCGGTAATGACGAAGAGCTTCAGGACAATAAGCTTCAGGAACATTTTCAACAAATTCAGATACTCCCAGAGCCATTTTATACTGAAGAGGAATGGTCGGTACTCGAGGTGTTGCCGGATTTGTTACGGAGGTCTTATGCAGAGTTTCGCCTACTATCCAAGGAACGGAATCAGACTGATTTTGCCGAAATCGCGACCGCTGCCCATAATGCACTCGGTGAAGAGGATGATCCTACTGATCTGATGCTTTATCTGGACCATCGTATTCGGCATATCCTGATAGATGAGTATCAGGATATTTCCAAGGGTCAGCAGCAATTGCTGAAAAAACTGACAGGCGGATGGACAGATGCCGATGGGCATAGCCTGTTTCTGGTGGGTGACCCAATGCAGTCGATTTATCGATTCAGGGATGCAGAGGTTGGCTTGTTTCTCGATACCTGGAATGAACGGCGTCTTGGCCAGATCCCGGTTCATCCCAGACAAATTACCATGAATTTCCGTTCTGACAAGGCTTTGGTCACTTGGGGAAATGATATATTCCCTTGGGTATTTCCATCGAAGTCAGACCGTCATATGGGGGCGGTCAGTTTCACCCCGGCAATTGCCTTTCACCCACATGCAGAGGAATGCGGTACAAAGTTGCATGGGGTAGTGAATGACCCAGTGGATGAGGCGAAGCAGGTTGTTGACCTGATCAGGAAGATCAAGGAATCTTATCCTGATGACACAATTGCAATATTGGTCAGAAACCGCAACCACCTCAAGCGAATCACTCCGATGCTGGTTCAGTCAAACACCCAGTTTCGAGCGGTCGATATCGAGAAACTGGGGTCCGATCCGATCATTCAGGACCTGATTGCCCTGACAAGAGCATTGCATCACGAAGCGGACCGTGTTGCATGGTTTGCGCTGTTGCGTGCACCGTGGTGTGGTTTAACTCTTGAGGACTTGTTTCTGCTGGCTGGCGAGAAGCGCTATCAAACGCTTTGGCACTGCATGTGGGATAATTCTCTTGTCGAGAATTTGAGTCAGGACGGCCAGGAGCGGCTTTTGCGGGTGCGATCGGTTCTCAAAGAAGCATTTGAGCTTGAGGGTCGGGTATCACTGCGACGCTGGGTTGAAGGTGCCTGGGTCAATCTGGGTGGGCCGGCAACTTTGAAACTTGAAGGTAATCTGGTCAACGCAGAAACTTTCTTCTGTGTGCTGGATGAAGTGGATGAGGGCGGATACATACGCGACCGAAAAGCATTTTTCGAACGCATTGAGGCGCTATATGCCGGGGCGGATACACGATCAGGTAATACTCTACAGGTAATGACCATACACAAAGCCAAGGGACTCGAGTTTGATCATGTGATTTTACCGGGTCTTGGTAATGGAGGGGGGAAAAGCTCCGAACAGCTATTCCTATGGTCGGATACGCCGGATGGCTTGTTGGTAGCTCCAGTCAAAAACCCGGCTCTGGAGACCACATCCCATATTTACGAGTTTATTCAGGATTACGAGAAGAGGAGAAGGAGCTATGAGGAAAGCCGTCTTCTGTATGTGGCGTTGACCCGGGCCTGCAAGAGCATGCATTTGATGATGTCGTTTAAAGGAGAGATACCTCCGCAAGGATCAATGCTTGCCAAACTATGGCCGAGGATTTCGGAGTGTGTCGAATCATCTGAAAATACGAAAATCGATGCATCAAACCAGAAAGAGCAGCAGGCTGATGATGAATCCTGGAAAAAGATAAGGAGGCTGAAATCCGAGTGGTGTCTGCCACAACCGCCAAGTCCTGTTGCGTGGACTCCTTCCTCCCTGTTTGATCACGGAGAAGGAGATGAAGATTTCAATGGAATAAAATTCAAGTGGGCAGGGCAAACCATCAAGCAGGTAGGTACGATTGTGCATCGATGTCTGGAACAGATCGCAACCGAAGGGAGTGAACACTGGAATGCGGCCCGGATTGAAAAGTGGCAGGATTATTTTCGGGATTCACTGCGATCGGTTGGGGTAGCAAGGGCAGACCTTGAAGAAGCAGTCAAACTGGTTCGTTTTGCCCTGATTCAGACCTTGCAGGACCCTCGCGGGCAATGGATTGTCAGTAGCGAACACGAGGATGCAAGGTGTGAACTGGCATTAAGCGGAATCCATCACGGTAATCTGGTTAATATCGTGATCGATAGAACCTTTGTTGATGAAAGTGGAATACGCTGGATCGTGGATTACAAGACCTCACGTCGTGAATCTGGTGGGGTTGACGAGTTTCTTGATGATCAGGTTAAGCGATATAAGAGCCAGTTGGAGAAATATGGAGACATCATGTCTTCTTTTGATAATCGCCCAATTCGGTTCGGATTGTATTTCCCCCTCCTCAAGGGTTGGCGTGACTGGTCCATTGGAGATTAGAGATGCAGCAACAGTGTGGTAGTCCCCATGATGATAATAACCCTGTTGGGGAATGTGTATAATTCCCAGAACATGTAATATAGGAATTCATGTTGATGAAATCACAAATTGAAAAGGCGACCCAGGCATTCTCCCAAATGCGCGTTAACTAGCAAGCGTGACATGGACACTCCCGAGCAAATGGAACAGATCGTCAAGGGCTTGAGAACAAGCGTTTGAAGTACAGGGAGTTGGTTGTGAAGGAATCAGGAAAGTTAAAGAAGGCAAGCGGGGCAGCGGTAACCCCCTATGTTTCTCCTAGCGCAAGCAAGAAAGTATTTTTTCAATAAACAGGCACTTGTTGATCATAAGATTGAAGAGGATATGTGGACAATTTCTGCTCAACCGAAATCAACCAGTGGCTTGGATACTGCGCCATTTCCAGATGAATTGGTACAAAGATGTCTCGATGTTGGATGCTCCGATAATGGAGTTGTTCTCGACCCATTTCTCGGGAGTGGTACTAGTATTCGAGTAGCAAATTTATCAGGAAGGTCGGGTGTTGGGATCGACCTGAACAGAGATTTTTGTGAATACGCAGCCACTACACTATTGGATGATGAGAAGTGTACTTAACACCCAAATTACTAGAGTGGGCGATTAAATCACTTGGGAATAATTGCCATCCATTCCTTGGGATAACCTTTCTTGTTTGTAAGAAAGAAGAGTTGCCTGTGGGTGAGCAAGTAGACCTCAAATTAGATTCACGCACTAAATATCATTTGTTGAACCATCATAGTTTGGATCTGAATAGTGCATATTATTTCCAACCGTTTAAAAGTAACAAGTTTTGGATTGCAGCTAGTTATCCTTCATCAGGTCTTCAGACCATAAATGCTCAAACATTTGGTTCAGCATTTATACATTCAAAGAATACTACTCGATGGGGTTTTTCATCTGACTATGTTTCTATAATACGCAATACTATTGATACATCGCCTGGACATGATCTACCGTCCTTAGCTGCTTTAGCTGTTTGGATAGGGAAATATTCATGCTGGGAACCAGGTGAAAATCTTGATGCTGTAATCGATCGATTCATAAAGGAATTCAATTTATCGGACAAGGAAATAGGTCTTCTTTTCAATATAGAGTCCATGCCGCCGTCAGACATTCCTATAACATCAAGGAAAAAACTGGATGTAAAGTCAGTTGCCTATAGTTTTGAGAAACCAGCAGATGCGCCAAGTCAAACAGAAGGGACATTAGCATCAATTAGGTTTAGAAATATTGGTCCAGGCAAGGACTTATCCCTTGAATTTGGAGAGAGACTAACATTAATTGTCGGCGATAATGGACTGGGCAAATCTTTTTTACTTGATGGGGCTTGGTGGTCATTGACGAGAACATGGGCAGGGCGCCCTGCATATCCGTTTATGTCTGATTCAAAAGACATTCCCCGTATTGATTTCAAAATTGTTGATTCCACCCAACGCGTAATTAATGGTAGTTCCGTATTCAGTAGAGCTACTCAGTCTTGGAAACCCCGTACCCGACAACACCAACCATCCATTTCTGCACTAAGTATTTACGCTCGAGTTGATGGCTCCTTTGCTATAGCAGATGAAGTCAGAGGTAAATTGCAGTTTCATGACCCTGATTTTTTGAACTTATTCTCTGTGAAAGAGGTATGGGATGGAAAACCAGGACAGATTGAAGGTTTAATCCGTGATTGGGTTAGCTGGCAGCTCACAAATGCAAGAGGTCAGTTCAATATTCTTACCAGGATATTGGAACATTTATCGCCTGAAGATATCGGTCCAATAGAGCCAGGCAATCCTATACGTCTTCCTGGAGACCCTAGACATATACCAACAATTAAGCATGTTTATGGTGATGTTCCTGTGGTATTTGCATCTGCGGGAGTACAGCGAATTCTACTGTTGGCATATTTAATTATCTGGGCATGGGAAGAACACATACTTGCATCGGAACAAGCTAACGTGAAGCCTGTAAATAAAATGGTTATCGTGGTTGATGAAATTGAAGCGCACTTGCACCCGAAATGGCAACGTCTTGTACTTCCCGCGCTTATGACTGTAGGGAGTCAACTCAGTGAAAGTTTGGATGTACAGATTATAGCTTCTACACATTCACCCATGATCCTAGCGTCAATTGAGAGTGAATTTTCAAACGAATCCGACCAATTAGCACATCTTTTTCTGAGAGATGGCTCTATTTTCCTCGAGAATAGGGAGTTCTACAAACATGGCGACATGTCTTCATGGCTCATATCACCATTATTTGGCTTGTCACATGCGCGCTCAAGACAGGCGGAACAGGTAATAAACGATGCAAAGGAGTTGCAGCTCTCAGATGATATTTCTGCAGATAAGGTTGAGCTGATAACCTATAAATTGAAAAAGGTACTTAGTCCTGATGATACTTTTTGGTCTCGATGGTTATATTTTGCAAGGAAGCATGGTGATAACATATGATTAGGGTAAAGATGCAACCGGAATATCCTGACTTTGACAGAGAAGTACGACAAAGAGGAAACGTTTTTCTGAAATCATGCCCAAATCCAAATTCTAAGCAATTCAGTAGACATAATTACTGGAACAAAGCTTTGAAGCAATTACATGCCGCCTATGATGGTCTATGTGCATATACAAGTAGGGAGTTGATTGGTGGAACTGTGGATCATTTCAAGCCCAAGTCAAAATTCCCGAATTTAGCCTATGAGTGGGAAAATTATAGGTTGGCCCGTCAGAAAATTAACCAAAGAAAAGGAAATACAGAAAATGTTGCCGATCCATTCAAGATAAGAAATGGATGGTTTATTTTAGATTTGCCCAGTTGTTTGATTAAGCCGGGGAATAACGTATCCGCGGGGGTGCGAAAAAAAGTCAAGGAAACTATCAATATCTTGCAATTAAATCATGATGACCGTTTAGTCGATGAGAGGCGGGATCTGCTCGTTGCTCTTGCGGATGAATTGATAACATTAGAATTTCTTGACAAACACTATCCTTTTCTTTCTAAAGAAATAAGAAGGCAGGGCGTCGCAAGTTCATTAAAACGAATTTTTTCAATGGTCTGAAACACAAACATTGATTGAATTGGAATTCGGCTCATCCACTTCCCTACACATGTACGAAACCAAATAAATACAAGATTTATCTCTGCCGCTTATCTTGACAGCTTTCCTTGGCGATATCTGAATTCAAAACCACCTTTGATTAAACCGTAGCCGGGAACTCACTTTCTCCATTTCTAGGCGAAGGAGGCTGATCGCTTCTTCGGCAGTTGTTACCCGGCTTGCTTCCAGCATCTCGGAACGTAGCCACAGCGCTTCGTCAAGCGAAGCCATGCTTTGAAGGGTCGCTTCATCTACAACCATGGGCTTGGTTCTCCTCAGTAATGCTCCTCAGCGAGCGAGTGCGTTCGGAGGACGAGACGGTGAATATCGGCTACGAGGGATTTGAGGCTTCTTTCGTCGACCGGCCAAAGTAAGTCTTGAATGGCTCGTCCAGCCGAACTGTCGACGCTCTTGGTGCGTCCTTCAGGCAGCGGTGAAGCAATTTTGCGAGTTCGTTGTTCGGATCAACGACCGGAATGTACTCGGGGTTCACGTATCGATTCCTCTCGGCATTGAGAGCGGTTGCGTCTTTCACGAACGCATCGAAATCTCGCCGCATTGCCGGATCCTGTACCTTTGTGACGCTGAGCATCTTGATTAGCTTGAGTTTCTCGCGGAACGAGGTCGCCCTGGCGAAGACCTCCGCCGTGACATCATCCTGTCGGAGCAGGCGGGCAATCAATTTTCCGACATCTACCTCCAACTTGTTGAATTCCAGCAGGATTTACTTCAACGGGGTAGCGAATTTCTCGAAATTAGCATCTTTCTCAATGACTTCGACATCCGATTTATCGGGTAGCACAAGCCAATCCAGCTTGGTCAGGTCAATGTCGAGAGACGCGATGTCATCGACATACCAAACCGGGTTTCTGGCTCTAGACCAACAGTTGGATATGTCGAGGACGGCGTATTCGTCGAAGCGAACGATGTATCGTGCAGGCAACTCAGGCGATGGTTCTACAGTTGAGATCTTGCAGATCATGAATGCCGTGCGATGCTTTTCCCGAGCGACGGCCTGCTCCTCCGGGGTTATATCAGCGAAGTGTCGGTTCCTCGTGCAGACAAGGTATGTGCATCGCCGTGCATGGGAGGGGTTGAGTACCCAGGCTTGCGACCCGCGCTCCGCCAAAAGCGTGGGTTTGGAACGGAAAGTGAATACGACGAGAGCAGAGTCGGTCATTGGTAATTTCCATTGTTGTTAAGCTCAATATAACAGATCGAACAACGATCAACTAGATTTATAATAAATCAATTGTTAAAAGCAAATAGAACTGTCCGGTTTGGTAGCAAATAGATTGTCCACTATTGACGATCACTCCCCCAGAGGGAGTGGTTGCGTGCGGTGGAATCGACCGATGATCTGGTTGCGTTCCCGAGCAATCGTCTTGAAGTACTAAGTGGGAATAGATTAGGCCAGTTCAGCATACGTATCAATCGGCAAAGGCGTATCTGCTTCATATGGTCTGATAACGGCCCCGAAAACGTAGAAATTGTTGATTATCAATAAGAATGTTTGATGATGAATAGAACACCGATCCACCCTGGCATAATCCTCAAGGAGGAACTGGACGAAATTGGCATCAGTGCCGCAGATCTTGCACGACAGTTGAAAGTGCCAGAAAACCGCATGTCCGAGGTCATGCGAGGTCGTCGTAGCATTACGGCAGACACGGCATTGCGGCTCAGCCGCTGGTTCGGCACATCTGCCGGCTTCTGGATGAATCTGCAGAAAAACTATGAATTGCGCAAGGCGGAGCAGGAACTCAGTACAGAGATTGAGCAGATACGGCCACGTGCAACCATAATAGGATAGAACAGTTGAAGCATTTAGACAAATCCGGGAACCGGGCGTAAGGACCGTCCCGATTTTGTCGACCGCTGAAATACCTCCGGAATTGCATCAGCAATTGCCGAAGTCAAGAGACCCGAATTGGCCTGATGAAAAGAAACGGGGCTCGTGGTCAACCTCACCTCTGGGACAACTGCAAAACTACATGAATCGGCTTGGGATTCAGCAGAGGATGCCTAGAGGAATTCTTGCGAATGGAAGCGAGTGGTTTATCTGTTACTATGCCCCACTTTGAGTATTCGGTGAATCATGGAAGAACGAGATGGTAGCCTGACCCGTTGTGAATGGTGTGGAGATGATCCCCTGTATCAGAGTTATCATGATTATGAGTGGGGAGTTCCTTTGCACGACAATCAGAAACTGTTTGAGTTCCTGTGCCTTGAGGGCGCACAGGCAGGACTCAGCTGGCTTACCATTCTGCGTAAGCGGGAGCATTATTTCCAGGTTTTTGACGGGTTTGATCCTGATGTGATCGCCCGTTACGACGCACGAAAAAAAGCAGAATTGATGAACGACCCCGGTATTGTTCGCAATCGCTTGAAGGTAGGCGCCTTCATCAACAATGCGCGAGCCACACTTGGCATGCGGGAAGCTGGGCTGACCCTGGATGGGTTTCTGTGGGATTTTGTCGACGGGCGGCCCATACAGAACGCCTGGCGCAGACAGGATCAGGTGCCAGCCAGTACGGACTTGTCCGACAGGTTAAGCCGAGCACTCAAGGAACGGACCTTTACCTTTGTGGGTCCAACGATCTGCTACGCCTTCATGCAGGCCACCGGCATGGTAAACGACCATTTGGTCAGTTGTTTCCGATATGCCCAGATACGAGAACAGGCAGAGTAGCTTACGAGATAAGTAATCGGTTTACCCGCTTGACGAAATCGCCCGGATTGTTCAGGGTTGCACCTTCTGCCAGAAGAGCTTGATCGAACAGCAGTTTCGCCCAGTCTTCGAGTTCCTCGCTCTCCGGATTCATGCGCTTGATCAGGGCATGATCAGGATTGATTTCCAGAATTGGCTTGGCTGTGGGGGCATCTTGTCCAATAGCCTTCAGGAGTCTCTCCATATTTCCCCCCATATCCATTTCATCGGCAATCAGGCAGCTTGGAGAGTCAACAAGACGGTTCGAGAAACGGACATCCTTCACGGTTCCATCCAGAACTTCCTTGATCTTCTGAACCAGGGTATCCTGTGCGGCTTGCTCCTCCTCGGTCTTCTTCTCGGCTTCCTCATCCTTAAGGTCATCGAGTTCCAGATCACCCTTGGCGATAGACTTCAGGGTCTTGTCACGAAATTCAGTGACATGGGAAACAAACCATTCATCAATTGGCTCGGAGAGCAGAAGCACCTCGATATCCTTCTTCTTGAATATTTCGAGATGTGGTGATGAACCCGCTGCCGTGTGGCTTTCCGCTGTCAGATAGTAAATGTGCTTCTGGCTCATCGGCATTCTGTCAACGTACTGATCAAGGGACACGGTTTGCGACTCTCCATCGCCCTTGGTGGTGGAAAAGCGCGCCAGTTCAGCAATCGACTGCCGATTTTCGTAATCCTCAACTACCCCCTCCTTGAGTGCCTTGCCGAACTCCTTCCAGAGCTTGTTGTAGGCGTCTTCATCCGATTTGCTCAGTTTCTTGAGTTCGCCCAATACCCGCTTGACGGCGGCCTGGCGAATCTTGTCAATATCCTGATTCTGCTGCAGGAATTCCCTGGACACATTCAGCGGCAGATCGGCACAGTCGACCAGCCCTCGAACGAACCTGAGATAGTTCGGCATCAGGGTTTTGGCATCATCAGAGATGAAGATTCTGCGTACATACAGCTTGATGCCGTGCCGTTGTTCGCGATCCCAGAGGTCAAAGGGCGCAGTGGAAGGTATGAAAAACAGCGAAATGTACTCCATTTTCCCCTCGACCCGATTGTGAATGGTCAGGGCAGGGGGAGTGGAATCATAAGTCAGAGAGGAATAAAACTTGCTGTATTCCTCCTCTGTAATCTCCGTTTTTGGGCGAGTCCAGAGGGCTGAACCCTTGTTGACAGTTTCCCATTCCTCGCCTTCTTCCTGCTGGGTCTCGGGCTTTTCTGCATCATCGGATTCTTCCGCGGCCGGCTCCGGTTCCCTGGGCATCAGAATCGGGATTGACACGTGGTCCGAATATTTCTCGATGATCCTCCGGAGGCGATATTCTTCTGCATACTGGGAATCATCGTCCTTGAGACTGATGATGATTTCAGTCCCCCGGTTGGGTCTGTCCATGGAAGATATGGTATATTCGCCGGTGCCATCGGAACTCCACATGACCCCGGACCCAGATGGAGTCCCAGCTTTTCGGGTAAGCAGGGTGACCTGCCTGCCAACTAGGAAGCAGGAATAGAAGCCAACTCCGAACTGGCCGATGAAATCGGCATCACCGGAAGATTTCTCTGCTTCCATTTTTTCGATGAAGGTTCGTGTTCCCGAGCGGGCAATCGTACCGATATCCTGAACCACTTCGTCATAGTCCATGCCAATGCCATTGTCCCGGATGACGATCGTCTTCCTTTCCCGGTCGACAGAAATCCAGATTCCCAGTGCTTCGTCGTCCTCAAGCAGGGCCTTGTCAGTGAGGGACGCAAAACGCAATTTATCACAGGCATCGGAAGCGTTTGAAATCAGCTCGCGGAGAAATATTTCCTTGTTGCTGTACAATGAGTGAATCATTAGATTCAGCAACTGTTTGACTTCAGTCTGGAAAGAACGGGTTTCGGAGGCTGGAATGCCTGTTTCGGATTTTTTCGATTTGGATTTTGTCTTGGAACTCATGATCATGGATTCGAATTATCAACAAGAGCCGTAACCAATGGGGATTGATTCCCCGCCTTTCAAGCATGGCTACCGCAAAATCATTGCTGTTTCGACGGATGTCAGCAATGGCAGACATTTCGCCAGTTTTCATGCTCCGTATGCGAAAAGCCAGAAATTACCCTGCAAAACTACCCTGCATCTTCAACCTTTTTCAGGTAGAATTGCGCCTCGTCGAAGGTTCTTGGCGTACTCGGGGTATAGCGCAGTCTGGTAGCGCGCCTGCTTTGGGAGCAGGATGTCGGGAGTTCGAATCTCTCTACCCCGACCATTTTATTTTCATTGTCGAGAGCGCCCGTAGCTCAATTGGATAGAGCAACGGCCTTTATGCATCGGGTTTCGACTTCGGTTTTGTCCTGGGTCGACTCTCGAAAATAGGAGCCTTTGCGGGGAAAGAAACCCGTAGAGTGGAGAGCACTGTATCGGTAAAACCTTAACGGGGCGAAGAAAACGGCGAAACAAGCCGATTCGTTGACGATGGCAATACCGAGGAAACCATGACGGGTTGGAATATTCGTCGGGGGATCCGTAGAGACTATACGTGCTCCACCTGCAATGGTGAAGATATAGTCCAGACCCCAAACTCGGTCATGAATGATCGAGGCGGCGAAAGTCGTAGCGGGTAAGCTAAGCCGTAGGTTACAGGTTCGAGTCCTGTCGGGCGCGCCAAACAATGGTTATAATTGGTTATTCATATTCGAGAGTATGGTGAGCGTAGCTCAGCTGGTAGAGCCCCGGATTGTGATTCCGGTTGTCGTGGGTTCGAGTCCCATCGTTCACCCCAACTTGAACCTTTGGGAAACCTTTCCAAGCATTGCTGTAGCGATGCATGGAAAGGTCTTGTGTGCGAGAGTGGCGGAATTGGTAGACGCGCTGGATTTAGGTTCCAGTGGGGTAACCCGTGAGAGTTCGAGTCTCTCCTTTCGCACCAGATTCCCAAATAACCATGACAATTCGATCTTGAGCTGTAGCTAGTAACGGCCGCGGCAACAGCAATATCAGGCATTCCGGTCCATTTCAATGCAGGTTTCAGTAGAAAAATTAGCCAATCCGCTAGAACACAAAGTCACTATTTCCATTCCACCCGACTGGATCGATTCCGAAGTGGACAAGGAAGTGAACGAGTACATGAAAAATACAACATTGCCTGGGTTCAGACCGGGCAAGGTTCCATTCAAGGTCATGGCCCAGCGATATGGACAACCACTTGCCAACCAGATTGTTCAAGACAATGTGCCAGGCTGGATCCACGATGCTGCAAAAACCAAGGAATTAAGAATTGCTGGTTTTACCGGATTTGACATCGACCTTCACACACGTGGCAGTATGTATGAATTCTCTGTATCCATTGAAGTATTTCCTGAAATTCCTGATTCTGCCTATGAGAATCTACCGATCGTAATCAGTGAATCCGAAGTCAGTGAAGAACAGATCCAGAACTCTCTCATGAAAATTGCTGTCGATCAGTCCGAGTATGATGAAATAGAGGTCTCGGATGATGGCAAGCAGCGACTTACCCTGCAGTACCGACTTGCCGAACTGACCGATGAGCACTTTACTCAAGACATGTTTTACCACACGGGTCTCAACCCGAATATGACCCAGTTTGACAAGGTGCTTGAAGGTGTTCGTTCGGGAGACCGGATCGAAACGGAATTTGATCCCAACTCATTCATGACAGGTGCTGCGCCATCAGACGAACTGAAACGCAGTTTATTGATCCTGATTCACAAGGTTGAAAAGTTTAGGGAAGATCCGCAAGTCGACGAGGCGCTTGCTGAAAAACTGGGTGTTGAGGGTGGTCTGGAAGAATTAAGGAAAGAGGTTGCTGCCGAGTTGGAAAGGGATATGAAGGAAAAGCTGGAAGGCTTGAACCGCCTCAGCATCCAGGAGGCCCTGTACAAGAGGAACGAAGAAAGCAGGGAGATTGTCATTCCCCGCTGTATGTATCTTGGCGAGAGTCGGAGCTTTGGTCCTTATCCGGTGCTTGATGAAGAAAACAGATTGGATCTGGATGAGACTGAAATCGAGATGCGAAAGAAATCATCTCTGTTTAGTATGGTTGCTGATCATATATACACTGATCGTATATACAATAAAGATCATGGCCCCGAAAAGGATGAAGAACATTTCAGGGAATTTCTAACGGAGAAAGCCCAGGAATACGAATATCCCGACCAGTACGTTCAGTATATATTAGGCAATAAATATACATATCAAAATATGAAAATAACCTTTATAGAGAAAAAAGCGATCCAAAAGATTATGGAGACAGCGAAGTCCACAACAGAACATGTTGACGTTTACGAATACGGACTTCAACCTGTATACTAGTCCTGAACCGGCGTGTTCGTCGGGTTCGGATTTGACACCTGGCACACCCGAACGAATATTTGAAAGATGAACAATCAACATACCGATGACCAAGAGGCAACACGGAATATTGGCTTGATACCCATGGTGGTCGAAACCACCGGCAGGGGCGAACGGGCTTTTGATATCTATTCACGACTTCTGAAAGAGCGCGTGGTATTCATGATCGGTGCGGTTAATGACCATATGGCCAATCTGATCATTGCCCAACTGCTGTTTCTCGAGTCCGAAAATCCGGAAAAGGATATCTCCCTATACATCAACTCTCCGGGGGGTGTTGTGTCATCCGGTCTTGCCGTGTATGACACCATGCAGTTCATTCGGCCGGATATCAGTACAGTGTGTGTTGGGCAGGCCGCTAGCATGGGTGCCGTGATCTTGGCAGGCGGATCGAAGGGCAAGCGCTTTGCATTACCCCATTCGAGAATCATGATTCATCAGCCCATGGGCGGGTCACAGGGCCAGGCCACGGATATAGAAATTCATACCCGCGAGATACTCGGTGTTCGAGACCGTTTGAACAAGATTCTTTCAGATCACACCGGCCAGACCCTCAAGCGTATCAAGGCAGATACTGATCGAGATCATTTCATGAGTGCTCCAGATGCTGCAAAATACGGACTGATTGATACCGTTTTGATATCACGCAGTGAGTCTGAAAACACCTGAAGCACCCCGTATACAGGAAATAATCGCTCAAAATCCATTTGGCATTGTCCAACTACGAATTGTAGAATCGGGTATTATATTTATCCGGTAATCTGGATGTTTCTAACTTCTTTAAATGGGCTGAATCTTAGAGTATGGCTAACCGATCCAAAAAAGGTGGGAAAATCCTGCACTGCACGTTCTGTGGAAAGAGTCAACGTGATGTCAGGAAACTGATCGCAGGACCATCGGTTTATATCTGTGATGAATGCGTCAAGCTTTGCAACAGCATCATCCGGGAAGAGGACGATCAAAACAACGATAATCATCCATTTGGCGAGCATTACAAGTCCTTTCCCAGACCCAAGGAAATTCATCAGATTCTTGATGACTATGTGATCGGGCAGGAAAGTGCCAAAAAGCTGTTGTCGGTCGCAGTCTACAATCACTACAAGCGTATCGAAAACGAAAAGGAAAGCGAAGAAGTCGAGATTTCCAAAAGCAATATCCTGCTGATTGGTCCGACTGGTTCTGGCAAGACCCTGCTGGCTGAAACGCTGGCGCGTCAACTGAAAGTCCCTTTTACGATTGCCGATGCAACTACCCTTACCGAGGCGGGATATGTAGGTGAGGATGTTGAGAACATCATCCAGAAACTCCTGCAGAATTGCGATTACGACACGGAGAAGGCTGAAACCGGTATCGTCTACATTGACGAGATCGACAAGATTTCCCGTAAGTCGGAAAATCCATCGATCACTCGGGATGTTTCCGGTGAGGGAGTGCAGCAGGCCTTGCTGAAATTAATTGAGGGAACCAATGCCTCGATACCGCCACAGGGCGGGCGAAAACACCCTCAACAGGAATTTATTTCGGTGAACACCCGGAATATCCTGTTCATCTGTGGTGGTGCGTTCGCCGGACTCGAGAAAATCATCCAGAACCGAACTGAAAAATCGGGCATCGGATTCGGAGCCGATATCAAGGACAAGTCTGACAAGGAACGATCCAGCGAGTTGCTGAGTCAGCTTGAACCCGAAGATCTGATCAAGTACGGATTGATTCCCGAGTTTGTCGGTCGGTTACCGGTGGTTGCAACACTGGAAGAACTGGACAAGGAATCCCTGGTCAGAATCCTTCAGGAACCCAAGAACTCCCTGATCAAGCAATATCAGTGCTTGTTTGGACTGGAGGAAGTCGATCTGGTGTTTCGCAAGGACGCCCTTGAGCAGATCGCCATCAAGACCATGGACCGAAGGTCCGGTGCACGGGGCCTGCGTTCCATCATGGAAAACTCACTGATCGAAACCATGTATGAGCTGCCCTCGATCAAGGGGGTTGCCAAAGTGGTAGTGGATGGTTCGGTGATTTCGGAAGGTTCACGTCCGCTGTATGTATACAGCGATGAAGCGGACAAGAAGTCTGTTGCAGGTTCCTCCTCCTAGGAAGTGCGAAATGCAGCAATTGATTGAGTTAACGGGAGCGATCATGAGAGGTTTTCAGTGAGCGGGCAGGAACAGTTGTTCTTGACGGGGGTGCCCGTGTTGCCGCTTCGGGATGTAGTAGTGTTTCCACGTATGGTTATTCCGTTGCTTGTCGGGCGGAAGAAGTCGATTCAGGCGCTGGAAATGGCCATGGATGCAAAGGACAAGAAGATTTTTCTGGTTACCCAGCGTGATGCGGTTCATGACGATCCGAACATTGATCAGGTTTATCGAACTGGAACCATAGCCTCCATCCTGCAGATGCTGAAGATGTCGGATGGGGCAGTCAAACTGCTGGTGGAAGGAGAGCAGCGGGCGAATACCCTGAAGTTCAAGGACTTTGGAAATTGCCTTGTCTGTGATCTTGAATTGATCGGAGAGACGGAAATCGACACTTCAGAGTCAGCGGCCCTGGTGCATACAGCGATTACCGAGTTCGAGAAATTCGTCAAGTTCAACTCCAAGGTGCCACCTGAAATTCTTTCATCGTTGAACAAGGTTGATGAAGTCGGTCCCGTAGCTGACATCATTGCTGCACATCTCAGTATTGAAAACGAGGAAAAACAGAAAATCCTGGAAATGGTAGATCAAACTGCCAGGATTGAACATGTGCTGGTAAAACTGGCCGAGGAAGTAGCAAGACTGCATGTCGAGAAGTCCATCCGTGCCCGCGTGAAGAAACAGATGGAACGCTCGCAACGTGACTACTACCTAAATGAAAAACTCAAGGCCATCCAGCACGAATTGGGAGACAGTGAGGAAGGCGCAAGCGAAAACGATGAACTGGCGCAATGCATTTCGAAAGCGGGCATGAGCAAGGAAGCCAGGGAAAAAGCTGAGTCCGAGCTCAAGAAACTACGCATGATGTCTCCGATGTCTGCGGAGGCCACCGTGGTCCGCAACTACATCGACAGTTTGCTCGCCCTGCCGTGGAAGACCCGGACTCGAGTATCAAGGGATATCGGACGAGCCCAGAAAATTCTTGATGGTGACCATTATGGGCTTGAAAAAGTAAAGGAAAGGATTCTTGAGTATCTGGCGGTTCAGACCCGTGTCAGGAAACCGAGGGCGGCGATCCTATGTCTGGTTGGGCCACCGGGGGTGGGCAAAACCTCATTGGGCGAGTCGATTGCCAAGGCGACCAATCGCAAGTTCATCCGCATGTCACTGGGCGGGATGCGCGATGAAGCAGAAATCCGTGGCCATCGCAGAACCTATGTCGGTTCGATGCCGGGCAAAATCGTTCAAAACCTGTCAAAGGTCAAGTCCAGGAATCCCCTGTTCATGCTGGATGAAGTGGACAAGATGTCGATGGATTTTCGGGGTGACCCATCATCGGCACTGCTTGAGGTGCTGGATCCCGAACAAAATCACCGCTTTGGCGATCATTACATGGAAGTATCCTTTGATCTGTCAGAAGTGATGTTCATCGCGACTGCCAATACCCTCAATATTCCTCCCCCGTTACTGGACAGAATGGAAGTAATCCGGATTTCCGGCTACACCGAGGAAGAGAAGCTGGAAATCGCCAATCGATACCTGATTCCCAAGCAGAAAAAATACAATGGATTGAAACCGGGTGAGGCACACATGACCGGCCGGGTGATCAGGGACATTATCACCTTTTATACGCGTGAGGCTGGGGTTCGGAGTCTTGAGCGGGAAATATCCAAGATCTATCGGAAAGTGGTCAAGGATCTGGTGCTCGGTAAATCCACCGAGAATAGCCGTATCACGGTCCGGAATCTGGAGAAATATCTGGGGATTAAGCAATTCCGACGCAACGAGGCCCATCAAGAGAACAAGGTCGGGCAGGTTCAGGGCCTGGCGTGGACATCATTTGGTGGGGAGCTACTGAGCATTGAGGCGGTAGTCATGCCGGGAAAAGGACAGCATGCTTCTACCGGCAAGCTTGGTGAAGTGATGAAAGAGTCGATCTCGGCCGCAATCAGCGTGGTCAGAAGCAGAAGTCGCAATTGGGGGATAAGGGCTGACTTTCACCAACAGCAGGATATCCATGTGCATGTTCCGGAAGGAGCAACGCCAAAGGACGGGCCAAGTGCCGGTATTGGCATGTGTATTGCAATTGTTTCCGCATTAACCGGAGTTGCAGTACGTTCGGATGTTGCGATGACCGGTGAGATTACCTTGCGTGGTGAAGTACTGCCGGTTGGCGGGCTCAAGGAAAAGCTGCTGGCTGCGCATCGTGCCGGCATCAAGCTGGCAATCATTCCGCAGGAGAACGAAAAGGATTTACAGGATGTTTCGGAGAAAGTCCTCAAGGAAATCGGTATTCATCCGGTCAAGTGGATTGATCAGGTGGTAGACTATGCGTTAGAGAGAGTGCCGGTACCACTTTCGGATGATCAGATCGCAGAGGATGAATTGACGGAACAGGAGGATGATCGACAGGATCGGGCGGGTTCTTCAGTCACGGCACATTAGTTGGCAAAATTGGCATTTTTCAACTGACAACAAGTGTCAAAATAGTTATAATTTTTCTGCCTGTAAGGGTAGTATGACCGGATTCTTGGAATTACCCATTTTTCCATTGGGAAAATTCATGCGAACTACATCAAATATTTCAATTGTAGCCGGTGCGATTGGGATACTTTCACAACGATCAATAGAGGAATAATTTTATGAACAAAGCAGAACTTCTTGACCATGTCGCTAGTAGCGCAAGCCTATCCAAAGCAGATGCCTCCAGGGCACTGGATGCCGTTGTCGATGCTATTGGCTCGGCCTTGTCACAGGGTGACAGTATCAGTCTGGTTGGTTTTGGAACCTTTTCGGTTTCTGAACGGGCTGCCCGGTCTGGCCGTAATCCGCGTACTGGAGAAACGATCCAGATTGCTGCTTCAAAACAAGTCCGTTTCAAGGCTGGAAAAGGATTGAAGGATAGAATAAATTAATCCGATCGGGCGCTTAGCTCAGCTGGGAGAGCATCGCCCTTACAAGGCGAGGGTCGCAGGTTCGATCCCTGCAGCGCCCACCAGAATCGGAGCGGTAGTTCAGTTGGTTAGAATACCGGCCTGTCACGCCGGGGGTCGCGGGTTCGAGTCCCGTCCGCTCCGCCAATACAATCTTATAGAGCGTTTTGGATCAACTTTATGCGCGTCCTTTGAGGTGGCTTCCACGGCTTTTTTGCCTGTATAGTTGCCAATTCGAAGACGCTTCTTGTTCTGTTGAGTTCGGTCAGGCCAGTCAATGTTAACTGCGATCAAGCAACGTGCTACCGGTTGGGTAGCCTGGGCGATTGTCATCCTGATTACCATTCCGTTTGCCTTATGGGGAATTAACTCCTATTTTGAGGGAGAAGCCGAGATCTCGGTTGCTTCAGTCAATGGTGAGCGTCTTCCGCTTTACGCTTATCAGGATAGCCTGCAGAATCGTGCCCAGGTTTTGCGACAGCAAATGGGTGATTCCTTTGACCCCGAGATGCTGGAATCACTACCGGTCAGAAGAAGCGTTCTCGATTCCATGATTGATCAGACGATCATGGATCAATATATCGCTGAACAGGGCTTCCGGATCTCCGACGAGCAGCTGAATCGAACTATTCACAATGCAGAGATCTTTCAGACGGATGGGCAGTTCGACCCCATGCAGTATCAGTCTGTTCTGGCAGCAAATCGTTATACTCCGCAACTGTATGAGGAGGTAGAGCGCATCAATCAGGCGGCCAGCCAGGTGCGCATGGGAATTGTCAATTCTGCTTTTGCCCTGGATGCGGAGGTAGATCGACTGCTTGCAATTCAGCAGCAGCAACGGGATATTCAGTATGCCTTGCTGGAAGTTCAGAAGCTTGCTGGAGACATTGAAGTCAGTGAGGATGAGGTCAAGGATTATCATGACAACAATTCCGAGGATTTTGTCAGTCCAGCACGAATGAAAATCCGCTTTGTGGAACTGGATGTTGAGTCCCTATCCAGCGTGATGAGTCCTGATGACCAGCAGATTGCGGGGTTTTATGAGGAGAATAAAGGTCGATATCAGACTGCGGAGAGTCGCAGGGCGAGGCATATTCTGGTGGCCGTGAATGATTCGGCAACGGATGAAGAGCGCGAAGAGAAACTGGATTTGGCCAATGAGTTGCTCAAGCGCCTGGAAAGTGGTGAAGATTTTGCAGAACTGGCCGAACAGTATTCCGATGATCCCGGTTCGAGGAGTAATGGCGGTGACCTCGGTGTCATTGCGCGAGGGCAAATGGTCGCGCCGTTTGAAGATGCCGTTTACAGAATGAGTGAAGGTGATATTGAGGGGCCTGTTGAAACACAGTATGGGTATCACGTCATCAACCTCGTCGAGTTGACCGAAGTACAGCAACAAACACTTGAGGAAGCACGGGAAGGGGTGATTGATGAATTAAGGGATATTCTGGCTGAACAGCGATTCGCCGAGCTGGCAGAACCATTCATGAATCTCGTATTCGAGCATCCTGAAAGTCTGGAACTGGTATCCGAGGAGCTGGGCCTGACCATTGAGGAAAGCGACTGGTTTACTGAAACTTCAGGAGATGGAGTGGCCAGTGAAGTGAAAGTTCGCAGGGCAGCATTTTCGGAAGAAGTGCTGAATGAAAGTCTGGTCAGTCAGCCGATTGAAATTGGCTTTGATCGAATCATTGCCATTCAGAAGCTCGAATATGAGCCGGCCATGGCGCAATCCATGGATAGCGTACGTGATGAGATTGTTTCGATCTTGCGAGATGAACATGCAAGACAAGAAGTATTGTCGCTGGGTCGGGAGTATTTGCAAATGCTCGATGAGATGGAGGCGACATCCCGGACTTGGGTTGAGTTTGCCGAGGATAAAGGGTTGGATATTATGGATCTGACGTTTTCTGGTCGTTTCGAAGTGCCGAGCGACCGACGTGCTCTTGGCGAGGCTGTTTATGCATCGGTTCGGCCACAGGAAGGTGAAGTCTTGTTTGGTGGTGCAATTCTGTCAAATGGTGATTATGCCCTGTACAAGCTGGATTCTGTCACTGATGGCGTTATTGACGAAATTGATGATGCGACTCGTCAGGCATTCTCGAATCGACTGGTTTTCGGCGAAGGAGCAGGGATGATGTCAGGATTATCGAAACTGTTGAGAGATCAGGCCGAGATTGAAGTCTTCGAGGACCGCCTGTAGAAAAAAACCATTTCAGGGCTGACTGAAAGTTTCCCTTGGGGTCGGCCTGTACCCGGGTTCCGAATCAGGTTTCTTCCTCGATCGACCACGATACATCTTCGCCCGCCTTCAGGGGTACTACTTCTTCTTCATGGTCATCAGCATGACTTCCTTGAATGGATTCCGGAATAATCCGGGTTTTTCGGACAAGGGTGATTTGCTCGGTATTTCTCGGGAGCTGATAGAAGTCTGCCCCAAAGTGACTTGCAAATCCTTCCAGTCGGTCGATTTTCTCGATGCTGTCGAACATCTCGGCGTAGTATTCGATTGCTGCCACAGCCGAGAATATTCCTGCACATCCGCATGCACTTTCCTTGCTGTGACGGGTATGTGGTGCACTGTCCGTACCCAGAAAGAAGGAAGGGTCTCCGGAGGTTGCTGCTTCAAGCAGGGCCATGCGGTGTTCTTCCCTTTTGAGTATTGGTAGGCAATAATGGTGTGGTCGTATTCCGTTCCTGAACATTTCGTTGCGGTTGTACATCAGATGTTGCGGGGTAATGGTTCCAGCGACATTGGTGCCGGACTGTTTAACGAAGTCGATGCCATGGCGGGTGGTAATATGTTCGAGGACCATCCTGAATTCGGGAATTTCACGATGAACGGTTTCAAGGACCTGATCGATGAACACGGCCTCGCGATCAAACACATCAACATGTGGATCGGTGACTTCACCATGAACCTGCATGCAGACTCCATGTTTTGCCATGCATTCGAAAGTATCCATCATTGCCGTGACCCGGGTTACGCCGAACTCGGAGTGGGTGGTGGCTCCTGCGGGGTATAGCTTGAAGCCCAGCACATGTTCACAATCTGCTGCTTCCTTGATCTGGGTTGGGGAGGTGTTTTCCGTAAGATATAGGGTCATCTTAGGATCAAAGTCGATCTCGGCAGGTACTGCATCGAGTATTCTTTTGCGGTAAGCGAGAGCCTGTTCGACGGTTTCGACGGGAGGAGAGAGGTTGGGCATCACCAGCGCCCTGGCGAACTGACGTGCGGTATATTCGGCTACCCGGTTCAGCATGGCACCATCTCGTAGGTGGACATGCCAGTCATCAGGTTTGGTTAGGGTTATAGACATTGGTTAAGGACCGGGGTCTTCATCGGTTAGGGGGATCACAAATGCCTGAAAACAACAAGTCAGGCAGGTTGGGTTGCTGGTTTCAGAGGAATACATTGCCTGACTGCTTCCATATTCGGTTCATATGTCGTCTGACTCATGACTGCCTGTTTCCTATCGTATTTCGACAGGCATGATTCTTCGGGGATGGGTTGTTTTGACATTATATTCTGATTCATGGCATTTTTCTGTATCGCCCGCATGGAAGTTACTGGTTGTCCGGCGATACTCTGCCTTCAATGGCTTACAGGACGCGAAGTTTTTTCGTTGGGTCGTGTTTATTCTGGGGTAGGGGAGACTTTCAGTGACCGAAACAACAGATGTGTCAAACGCTTTTGATCCATACAAAACCTTCATCGCTAATACATCTCCATTGGGTCGATATCCAGAGACCAGCGCAATTTCTGGCTAGTGGGGATATTTTCAATCCAGTATACCCAATGTTTCAGGACCTGATGCAGATGATCACGAGTGGTTGAGTTCACCAAAAGTTGAGATCGATGCCACTCATCTATGCGGAGAATGGGTGAGTGTACAGGGTCCATGATCTGAACAGATTTGAAATTCCCGGATGAGAGCATGGAATCCCCGTATTTCTTGATTTTGCGCAAGAACCGAAGCCCGTCTTCCCGTTCGCGTGATTCCACTCGCCACAGTGCGAAATTCGAAAATGGAGGGACAGGAGCGAGCTTGCGTTCCTCGCGGCAACTCTCGAAAAACGAGTCATAATCCTGATTGCGAACCATCTCCATATAGGGATTATCTGGATGGTAGGTCTGGATGAGAACCCGCCCCGGGTCCTGGCCACGGCCAGACCGACCGGAAACCTGCAAAAGATCCTGGAACAATTGTTCAGGAGCCCGAAAGTCGATACTGAATAGTCCATGGTCGGCATTGATAATTCCGACCAGGGTAACTCCATGAAAATCATGACCCTTGGAGATCATGCGAGTACCGACGATGATATCTGCCTGTCCACTGTTAATGGCATCCAAAGTGTCCTGGAGCTGGCGAAATGACCGAATCCTGTCTCGGTCAAATCTCAGGATGGATGCATCAGGAAACAGCTTCTCCAATGATTCTTCAATGCGCTGTGTTCCTGCACCATGAAAAAACAGGTTCGATCGGCATTGTGGACAGATCTCGGGTGTTTCCAGTGTTTTCCCGCAATAATGACAACATAACCGGTCTGATGTCTTGTGGTAGGTCAAGTATGTATCACAGCGATCACAGTAGGCACGCCATTTGCAGTTGGGGCATTCTGCAATTGGTGCATATCCGCGGCGATTGATGTACAAAATTGTTTGTTGCGAGTTTTCAAGCTGCTTCCTGATGGCTGAAATCAGCGAGGAGGATAGACCGTACCGTGCGGGCTGCTGGCGCAAATCAATGAATTGGATTTTTGGCAGATTGGCTTCTCCGGCACGTTTTCTCAGAGTTGAGAGATGGTATTTGCCGGAATGGGCATTTTGCATGGATTCCATGGATGGGGTTGCTGATCCAAGGATGATTGGAATATCCTGAAGGCTCGCCCGCTTGATTGCGAGGTCGCGAGCATGATAGCGAAACCTGTCCATTTGCTTGAAGGACAGATCGTGCTCTTCATCTACGACGATTCTGGCAAGGTTAAGAATGGGCATGAACACCGCAGATCGGGTGCCGAGTATAACCCCTGCCGTTCCATTTCCTGCCTTCCACCAGGTTCGATATCTCTGTGTCTTGTTGACTCCGGAGTGATAGCAATGGACCCGGTCGCCAAAGCGGTTGACAAATCTTTCCACCAACTGCTTGGTCAGTGATATTTCGGGGACAAGCACCAGGACTTGCTGGCCCTGGTTCAGGCAGTCATGAATCGCATGGAGATAGATTTCCGTTTTTCCGCTTCCGGTAATTCCATGAACAAGGTGGGTATGGAACCCCTGTTCAGTGGCCTTGATACTCGACAGTACTTTGGATTGTTCTGGGTTGAGTGTGCCTTCGAATGGTCTTGTTTCATCAACAGGTCGGTGGGTCTGAGTAACCAGGCCTTTCCTTATCAGATTCTGCATTCCGCTGCGAACATTTCGGATATCCGATATCTGCGGAAGCTTTTGAATCTCGTCGATGCTCAGGCACTGTCCATTGCATAGAGACGAGTAGAGCCGTTTCTGTTTTGGTGCGCGCGATAGTGTGTTCAGCACCTCCTGTTCGGGAATGCTGGTATTTTGCATGTAGTATTCCGGCGTGTCTGGATCATATAGCTTGACGGTCTTTCTGAGGTTTGGTGGAAGAGCGGTATGAATGACTTCTCCTATTGGATGGTGATAATAGTTGGCAGACCAGGTATAGAACTCCAGCATGTCTGGAGAAATGGATGGTCGGCTATCCAGAACACGAATGACATCCTTGTATTTACTGATTGATTTATCAGGTGGGACGGGTACTGTCACCCCAACCAGTTGGCGATTCCGAAAAGGAATCAGGACTCTTGAACCAGGTTTAATATCAGTTTCGGACCGATAGTCGAAAGCCCGTCTCAACGGAACTGGGACGGCGACACTGATGATGAATCGGGTTTTGCTGGTTGAAGGCATTTCACATCATACATCAAAATCTGCTGGGATTTTCGCATGGAAATCCTCACTCAGGGCATGTCGAGATTGAGGTTCAAGCCGCACATAGAGGGTGTCAGCGAATTCTGTACTCAGTGTTCGTGGGGGTTTTGAGAGGTTACTCACAGTATCTGTGGATAATTATGTGGATAAAGTACGATAAATGGCGTAGAGAGTGAGTATTGGGAAGAAAGGCATCAATTGCCTAATTTTTAGGAAAAATCGAATAAGTCAATTAATACAATGGAATAAAACATAAATTTACAAAAATGAAACAAACAAGACCCGTAAATTAAAAAACCGGCAAGTCCCGCTGTCAGTTGTGAATAAACCGTAGCAAAGTGGGGGTTCTGGCTCATCAAATTACGATAATTCATGAATTTGTAATATGTTTTTAAGATCACGATTCGGAAACTTCCGTATCTTGTATGATGAAGGTCTGTTCATTCCAGGGAGTCAACTGACATGGTGAAGGTGCCGATTGCTCGCTCTTCAAGAAATCGCCTGAGTGATGCCTTGATTACCTTGAAGGCCATGTCATCCCATGGGATTCTGGCTTCGTCA
>JAJEAV010000048.1:2500-5376 GCA_022822625.1 Gammaproteobacteria bacterium
ACAGCAATACGGGCTTTTTGGAGAACCCAATTTTGAAGGAAGCTGGCACTTCAACCTCAATCGTGAAACAGATATCGAGGTCATGGATGAACACCCCGATGTCATGCCGGAATTCCATCAGGCCAGGCAAAAACTCATGGAAATTCGAAATACCCGTCAGCGACCGGCCCTCGACAACAAGATCCTGACTGCCTGGAACGGGTTGATGATCAAGGGCATGGCGAAAGCTGCCCGCGTCCTCAATCAACCTGCATACCTCAACTCGGCACAGCAGGCGATTCAATTCGTTCGTAACAATCTATGGAGAGGCGATCGATTAATGGCATGTTGTACGGAAGGCAAGACAACCCTGAATGGCTACCTCGATGACTACGCCTTCATGCTCGAAGGACTTCTCGAAATGCTGGCCACAAGCTGGAATAGTGCTGATCTCCATTTCGCGATTCGTATCTCGGAAGCAATGCTAGAACGCTTTGAGGATCCGGAAATGGGAGGGTTTTACTTTTCATCCCACGATCACGAACAACTGCTGTGCCGTCTGAAACCGGGCGCAGACGACGCCATTCCTTCCGGCAATGCCTTTGCCATCCGAGGCCTATATAATCTAGGCACCCTGATTGGAAATCCACGGTATCTTGACGGCGCCAATCGGGCCATTCAGCTGTTTGCAGATGAGCTCAGAAGACAACCTTCCATCAATGCCTCCATGGTTATTGCGCTACAACAGGTCAAATATGGTGTAACCGTGATTCTACGGACAGATTCAACCGAGCAGCAGATCTGGCAAGAAACTCTTCCTGAGACGATTCATCCCCTGATCAATATCTACCATATTAACAGTGATGAGGGGGGATTGCCCGATTCCCTTGCAGGCAAAAAACCCGGGGCTGGCGGTAGGGCATATATCTGCAGGGGAACGTCATGCGGAGAACCGATCACTTCACCAGAGACCCTGCTTGAGGCTCTTTCAGAATTTGACCGATAGCGTTGCTGACCTGTCCAGCTAGCGCTTGCGCACGATGATATCCCAGACACCGTGACCGAGCTTTCTGCCTCGTTGCTCGAATTTGGTCATCGGACGCCCTGCCCTGTTTTTACTGAATCCCGACTCCGCGACATTTTCAAGCGCCGGTTCATGCTCCAGCAACGCAAGCGCCTGCTCGGCATAGTCCTGCCAGTCGGTAGCAAAATGAAACACACCACCGGCCTTTAGTCGGCTGACCACAAGCTCAACAAAATGCGGTTTGAAAATACGCCTTTTGCGATGCCGTTTCTTGGGCCAGGGATCCGGAAAAAACAGACAGATTCGATCGAACTGCTGATCTCGGAACAGGCTCGACAGGATCTGGATTGCGTCACCATGAATAACGCGAATGTTCTCCAACCCTTCATCGTGAATCCGTAACAGCAGATGTCCTATTCCGGGCTCATGAACCTCTATGCCAATGAAATCATACTCTGGGTTCGACCCTGCCATTTCGATCAGGGTTTCACCATTGCCGAAACCGACCTCAAGCACCAACGGTGCCTTGCGCCCAAACACCTGAAACGCATCAACCTTCTCGCCAGATTCAGTTGATGCCAAAATCCCATACCGAGGGAGTAATGTATGCATGGCCTTTCGCTGGGCATCGGTCATGCGACCGGCACGAATCACATAACTTCTGACAGAGTCACCGTGTCTGGGTCCGTTCTGGACTTGTTTGTTCCCCATCTTGATCGAAGTCTCTACCTGGAACCTAAAATTCATACGCCCGATAGAATCAGTAACGCTTCTGAAAGAACTAAGGGGGTTGTTGCGAGCAAATAAACTGTCCGGTTTAGTAGCACGAATATAAGGTGCAGATAGCCTCTTCTTTCTCTGGCATTGTGTTAAGCAATGTAACTTTATTCGAAACTTGCCATTTCCTCCTCGTAATCATCCGCGCGTACCACTTGACCTTGACCATCTATGTCATGCGGTATTATTCGATTTCGTAACTCTCTGCTGATCGCTAACGCTCTGTTTTCCAGAAAACAATTGTAGTCGTTGGACCAGATTCCGAAGTATTCAAGGTCAGTAATAAGATGTGTTCTCATTGTATCGACCAATTCGAGGTTATCAGCTGCGAAGGCACTCATGTAGGTTGATGGAGGTTTGGCCCCTATTTCTTTTTTATTCAGATAATCATCCACGATCGTTATGTTTACGATGTTGTTAATCATATTCTCATCGACGTCCTGTTTCCGAAGGTAAGACCGTGGGAAGAAGTGATGATAGTTCTTGCTATTTGCTCGTTTAAGCCAGTCATTGCTGATGTTGACGAGAGAGTTGTCATTAAAGGATTTTGGTATCTGGTAAGCATAGAGACACAGGATAGCCTTAATAAAACTTCGTCCGGTGTTGAACCATCCGTTTTCCAGAATAAATTTCGGCGAAAGATCAATGCCCCAGTCATATTCTGGTGGTTCGAGGTTAAGAATGCTGTCCATACGCCGAATGTCTTGGGCGAGTTTACTTTCGACAGCGGATGAATAACGACCGACTAGTGCGACCCGCCAGAAAAAGTTATCCAGAAATCTCTTTCGTTCGTTATTGGGTTTGTCCGGATGATGATAAAAGAAGTAGCCGAACGGGGCGAGGAGCGTGTTATAAGGAAGGAGGTGTGAAACAGGAATACGATACGTGTTCTTGAAATACTCAGTAGCTCGTTCGACCGCATCTACGGCTTTGGGCCAAGCTTCGATAAACTCGTCTTTTTCGAGTTTCAAAATCGTCTGCTTCTTGCAATCCCGACGAAGCAACAGAGAGACGAGTTGAAGGATTGTAGCGTCGGAGAGCGTTTCATAGTTGAGGGACGTGAGATCCGACACGAGTTCATCAAATTTTCGTGCCA
>JAJEAV010000012.1 GCA_022822625.1 Gammaproteobacteria bacterium
GTCTTGATGTAGGCATTCATATGAAATCCTGTCTGATCGGGATGATACCTGAAATCACTGGCGTACGGACAGGAAAGGCGAGCCTGACAACCGGTTCTGCAAGCAGTATCCTGCTGTTCTCTGAGATGGGTATAGCAAGCCTTGGCATCAAATTCCATTTCTACCTCGAAGGCATTGACCGGACATGCCGTGACGCAGGGCTGGTCCGGACATGTAGCGCAGATATCAACCGGGGCACCGGGGGCAATCTCAATGTCAAAAGGCAGTGCAATGGCGAATCGATAGGCATGCCAGAGTCCATATTTCGGATGCATCAACATGCCCAAGCGAGAATTCACTAACGATTCGGCTTTCTTGGCCCATTTCAGAAATGGGCGGTAGGGTGGTCCACCAAATGGAAACAATGCCAGACCTTCCAACTGACTGGCCAATTTTTCTCCAATACGCTGACTCCAGCGGTCTAGCGCATCGGGCTTGCCGTCTCTATATTCTTCCGATGAGGAAAACGTCTTCCAGATCGATGAACCGACGTTGCCAAACAACATCAATGTTCGAGCCGGGCCTTGATCATGGATTGGTGGGACGTTGTCTTCATCCTGAGTTGCAAACGCACCTCGAACGACCAGGCCGTGGCGGCCCGCAAGGGATTCGACTTGATTCAGTGTCTGCATGCTTGGTTTGACTGATTCGAAGGCCATACTATAATCCAAGCCAATGGCACTGGAACTGGAAAAACAACCTTGGTTCCAGTCCGAGATGCAACATGTCTACCTTCGGGCTTTGAAGCTCGCGAACTACAGTTGATTGAACACGCATTACCGACCCCAGCACCAAGGTGTCCCATTAGCACAACTCCTTGTCAGTTCATGAATATCACCCCCGGATGCTGAAAAGTGACTGGGAGTTTTGGAAGTGCCGAATTTATCGATCACCGGATTGTATTACTCATTAACCTATTTAGGCCAAGGATTCCGCAAGCTTCAAGGGAAAGGAATTCGCTGAAACAGTGATGCCGTAAACTTTAAGCGGGTTATATGACGGCAGAAACGGGGTTTGCCATCGCTTTCGAAATGGATTCACAATATTCCGTGCCTTTGGCCGAGCTGGTGCCCCCGTCCATATCACGAAAAACTACTGGATCGATTGCTCAATGCGTCTTAAACGGGTTTGGGCAGAAAGGCTCACCTGATGATTTGGAAAGCGCTCGAGAACGCTACGGAAAGTGTTTGCCGCATTGGTGTATTCTCCAACATCATAATAGATATAACCGATCTTCAACATTGCTTCCGGCAGTCGATCGCTATCCGGATAATTCTCGACAATCATCGTGAATCCAGCCAGTGCCTGCTCATATTCCCGATTCAGGTAGAGGGCTTCCGACATCCAGAAATATCCATTATCCGCAATCTGGCTGGTCGGCCAGGTTTGTACAAGTAACTGAAAATCATTGATTGCCTCCTCATACCGGCTCTGCTTCAATTGCTCAATCGCCCGGTCGTAAAGGTCCTGCTCTGCTACGCTGACAACATTTGTGCCATCCGCTTGAGTATCGGTATTCCGTGTCTCTTCATCCGGCATGATTGTTCCTGCTTGATCAGGGTTGCCGGTAACCACTTCATCTGATGCCTGCATGGTTCCATCTGGAATGACCACGACCTGTGTAGCCCCAGTATCAGGGCCCGCTTCGATCTTGGTTTGCTGCCCTTCTTGCAGAGGTGCGACTTGCTGAAGGTCAGCAATGGGAATGCTTTCGAGTTCAGTCAGCCGCCTGTCAATATCCAGAAACAAGTCGGACTGTCGGCGTTGTGTACTCTGGTTTTCAAATTCCATTTCCTCAACACTGTTTCTCAGCAGCTTGAGCTCTGCCTTGATTTCATTCAGTTGATTGAGGATGTACAACAACTCATAGGTGGTACTGGAGGTACTGGGCTGCTCCGGTAGACTTGGTGTCTGCGCAACATTTGTTTGATCCACAACATTCTGTGCGGATGCGAGCGGAACAAGCCCAAAACCCAGCAGTGAGGCAGAAACGAGTAGCACCTGGCTCAAACGACAACCGGTAATTTGTCGCCAGGCGTTGTTGATGCGGATAACCGCGACCATGTTTTTTATCAATACAGAATTTCCACTCGGCGATTCCTGGCCCAGGCCTCTTCATTGCTCTCCAGCACGGCCGGCTCCTCTTCACCATAGGAAACCAGTTGAATTCGATTCGGGTTGACGTTAATTTGCAGCAGTTCGGCAATCGCCTGAGCACGCTCCTGACCCAGTGCGAGGTTGTATTCCCGAGTACCTCGCTCATCGGCATGACCTTCAAGCACGATGTTCAAGCCCGGATTCTGGCTGAGTATCACGGCATGCGCAGCAATAATCGACTGAACCTCCTGACTCACGTCACTACTGTCGTATTCGAAATAGACAACCCTGGGAATATTGGTCACCTCATCGCTGGACTGTCCACCCTCTAAATCCGAACTTCCGGATTCTCCTGAACCGAGGCCCTCGGTGGTTGCACTTTTGTCATCGACAGAGACTTCGGTTTCGGCTACTGCAGTCGAAGGCTCTTCTTCAGCTGGTTTTTGAGGTGTTGAACAGGCGGTGATGAAAAGTGCACTCGCCAACACAAGAGTTAAGTGAATATTGTTTAGTCGCATGTTTGTTTTCTATTGATTAAGTGAAATAGGTGACCAGGCTGGTTCTCGGTATGCGCCATCCTCGTATTTCAAGAATCGCTGCACCTGACCATTAATTGAAATCGTTGATAATCTGGACTGACTTCCGATGGTTGTGGCAAAAACAAGCATATCCCCACTCGATGAAAAGCGCACAAATTCCTCCCCTCCTGCTGTTGACAATTCCGTTACAGTTCCACTTACGTCCCCGATGGAGTATAACCCAATTTTGTAGCCATTACCTTGATTTGTAATCATTGCAACGTGGCGCCCATCAGGAGAAAAGGTAGGCCCGGCATTGTAGTTTCCTCCCCTAGTCAGCCGTTTCGGCCTCCCACCATCCACCGGCACACTGTAAATGTGGGGCCTTCCTGCTCGTCCGGAAGTAAAAATCAGGGTATCACCATCCGGAGACCAGGCAGCTTCCGTATCGATTGCAGTATGGCGGGTGATTCGCTTCGCTTTTTTCGTTGTGATATCGTAGACATAAATTTCCGGGTTGCCGTCCCGGGAGAGTGTCAGGGCCAGTCTACTTCCATCGGGTGACCAGGATGGCGCAGTATTCAGTCCTTCAAATCCATTGATCGCCGTTCTTTCGCCAGTCCAGACATTCTGGATAAATATCCGGGTTTTGCTGTCTTCGAGTGATACATAGGCTATCCGGCTGGCATCGGGTGACCAGCTCGGTGACAGAATCGCATACGGGGACTCAAGAATGGTTTTCGGGTTCCAGCCGTCAGAATCTGCAATCTGTAGCCGGTACGTTTTCCCTTCTTCGGTGGACCGAACATTGACAAAGGCAATCGCCTTGTCAAAGTCACCTGGACGCCCGATCATTTGCTCGTAAATCGCATCGGAGATCTGATGTGCCGCCTGACGCATATTATTCGCCGGAACTACGAATTTCTTGCCAACCAGCTGGGCTTCGCTAAACACGTCAAGCAACCGGAAACGTACTTCATAGCGATCGTTACCGAGGTTTACGATATTGCCGATTACCAGAGCCTCTGACTTAATCAGTCTCCAGTCCCGAAAGTTGACCTCGCTCAGCGCATCCGGTCTCGACAGATGCTGTTTTTCGGGGATGACATCGAAGCGTCCGCTGGCCCGGAGGTTGGATTCGATGATATCGGCAGGTTGGTGATTCGGATCGGACAAACCGTTTATCGAAAATGGCACGACCGAGATGGGGATGCCGGAATAGGCGCCGCCAGTTACCTCAATAGTCACGTCTTGTGCTACAACCGACTCGACCCAGAAGATCGATAGTACAAGTGCCAGACACCAGGTCAAGCCTTGTCTGACATGTCTTTGCTGGGTTTGCCTAGCCATCGGGGTTGAACAGTAAGTTGAATTCCTTGATATAGTCATAGTATTTCGGATTTGGTGGAAAAGGTAAAGGAGAAGCTTTATCAATGGCCACTTCCGCTGATCGGTCAAATTTCAGGTCTCCGCTGCTTTTTATGACTTCGGCCGAGAGCACCTCGCCGTTGATGGAGACTCTGACCTTAATGGTCGCCTGCAGTCCCTGTATTTCTTGAGAGGGTCTTCGCCAGTTGTTTTCAATATCTTCTGCAATCAGGTCACGCAGATTCGACAGGGAGCGTATCGCTTGCGATCTCAGGACTTCGGCTTCCAGTTCCCTGAGCAGCTTCTCCTCCTCTGCTCTTTTCCTTTCTTTCTCAAGACGCCTTTTCTCTGCTTCTTCGGCTTGTTTGCGGGCTTCCTCTTCCTTGCGCTTTCTCTCTTCCTCTTCCGCTTTTTTTCGTGCCTCTTCTTCCTTGCGTTTTCGTTCTGCTTCCTCCTTGCGCTTGCGTTCTTCCTCTTGTTTGCGTTTCCTTTCCTGTTCGGCTTTTTTCTTGGCTTCTTCCTGTTTGCGTTTTTGTTCTGCTTCCTCGGTCTTCTTCCGTTCCTCAGCCAGTCGCTCTTGTTCCGCCTGTTCGGCTAGTTTGCGAACTTCTTCCTGTTCACGCCGTTCCTGTTCAACCCGTTGTCGTTCTGCCTCCTCCTGAATTCTCTGTTGCTCCTGTTCTCTAGCCAACCTTTCCGCTTCAGTCTTGCGCTGCTTCTGTTCCTCGATCTCTCGAAGACGCTGTTCTTCCTGTTGCCTGACTAATTCCTGCTGTTTCTTGATTTTCTGGATTTCTTCCAGACTCACCGCTGCAGCTTCTATAGTCGGTGCTCGTTCAACAACATCCGGAATTCTGGAGAAGGGCCACCATAAATCTGCAATCAGGGATGCAAAAATCAAGCTGTGTATTGCCAGGCTGAAAAAAACTGACCTCGTATAACCGAGGCCACGCCTCAATTGTTCTACCATGCCATCTCAGGTTCCGGACGGGTCGGTAACGAGTCCAACCGAATCGACCCCAGCCTGTTGCAGCAATACCATGAGCGCAATGACTTCCGAATAGGCAACCCGACCGTCACCCCGTACCAGAAAGGGAATATCCTGATTTCTCTCAAGCACCACTCGCACCCTTCTCTGGATTTCCTCTGCAGTGGTGGGTTCCTCGGTTTGACTGTCAAAATAATAGTCGCCATTGACGTCGACGGTGACCACAAACGGTTCCTGTTCATCGGGGATGGGGTTGGCCGGCGCATTCGGCAACTCGACCTGAACACCGGCCGTCAAGAGGGGGGCGGTGACCATGAAAATAATCAGCAGTACCAGCATCACGTCAATGTATGGAACTACATTGATCTCACTCATGAGCAGTTTTCCCGATTTCCTTTTCATGATATCGGCCCGTATTAACTGCTACTTCTCACCTGCCTTGTGATAATACTCAGGAATTCCTCCATGAATACCTCGTACCGCCCGTTCAACCGTTCAGCGGTATTGGCAAACTTGTTATACGCCATGACGGCGGGAATGGCTGCAAACAGGCCCATCGCAGTTGCAATAAGGGCTTCGGCAATGCCCGGCGCTACCGTGGCAATGGTGATTTGCTGCATACCACTGATTGCCTGGAAGGAATGCATGATCCCCCATACGGTACCGAACAAACCGACATAGGGACTGGTTGAACCGACCGTAGCCAGAAATGGCAAATGGTGTTCGATCTTTACCACCTCGCGGCTCAAGGCCACACGCATGGCTCGATTGACCCCGTCAAGCAACTGTGCTCGTTCCACATCGGGATTTTTGGCAAGCCGCCCGAATTCGCCGTATCCCGCAAGGAAGATATTGACAATGCCCTCGGGCTCATTGGGCATTTCGCTCCACTGCTGATAGATCCGGCTAACTTCGCCACCTGACCAGAACTGATCCTCGAACATATCGGCTACTTTGTTCCATCTGCGAAACGAGGCAAATTTGCGATCAATCATGTACCACGACATGACTGAGACAATCAACAGTATCAGCATCACCAATTGCACGGGAATGCTGGCGGCCAGAATCAAGTCCAGGATCGAGTAATCCTGATGGTTAGGCAATTGAATGGGCATCGGCCTTTTTTCGCATAAAGAGTTACTTAAGCGTTCAGTCTCATAGAACTACTGTACGGGGGAGACGTCCTCCATCAGATGGACATTGAAAACGGCTTTCAGATGTTCGGGGATACGGCTGGGCCGGCCGGTCCGGCTATCCACTACGGCCAGATCAACCTCACCTTCAACAAGTCGCTCCGAACTGCGTAATACCTGTTGCAGAAAACGGACTCTCGCTCCTCTGATCTGCTGCACTTTCAGATCTACCTCTATCTCGTCATCAAGCCTGGCAGGAAGATAATAACGCAACTGGACCCCGGTTACCACAAACAGTATTTTATCCTGCTTCATGATTCGGGTCAGCGGAAATCCATGAAAACGCAGACAGGCATTGCGGGCACGCTCCATATAACCAAGGTAGTTACCATAATACACGACACCCGCGGCATCGGTATCCTCATAATTAACCGGGATTGTTATCGAAAACGGTTTTTCTGATGCTGGCATATTCGACTAGGCGACCCGTTCATTGCGTTCAATCTGCATCCGAGTCCACGGGGTTCTTCGTATCCAGAGGGATTAGTTCCTGCTGATAACTGGCGATGTGTCCTGGCATCTTGAGTCCGAGATGTTGCCAGGCTGAGCGAGTCGCCATGCGTCCTCTTGGTGTACGCATCAAAAACCCGCGTTGAATCAGGAAGGGCTCGACAATATCTTCCAGGGTTCCGCGTTCTTCCCCGATGGAAGCTGCAATGCTGTCAATACCGACAGGGCCACCATCAAATTTCTGCATGATTGAAAACAGATAATTCCGATCCAGCAGATCCAGTCCAATGGTATCGACCTCCAGCATATCCAGAGCAGAATCAGCGATTTTTGCAGTCATCACGCCTTTACCCTTCACTTCCGAGAAATCCCGGACCCTTCGTAACAGTCGGTTGGCAATTCTTGGTGTACCACGGGATCGGGCAGCAATGGACCTGATTCCTTCCTCTTCAAACTCGGTTTTCAGTAACTGGGCTGATCTTTTGACAATCTGCGTCAGTTCCTTGTCCGTATAGAATTGCAGGCGCTGTACTATTCCGAACCGGTCACGGAGTGGAGAGGTCAGTAGCCCTGCTCGAGTGGTAGCCCCAACCATGGTGAAGGGGGGCAGGTTCAATTTGATGGAACGTGCGGCCGGGCCTTCTCCAATCATGATATCCAGATAATAATCTTCGAGTGCCGGGTAGAGAATTTCCTCGATGCTCGGGTTGAGACGATGAATTTCGTCGATAAACAGTACGTCACCGGCTTCGAGATTGGTGAGTATGGCTGCCAAGTCGCCGGACTTCTCCAATACCGGACCCGAAGTCTGCCTGAGTTTCGCACCCATCTCGTTTGCGATGATGTGTGCGAGAGTTGTCTTGCCAAGCCCAGGGGGGCCAAATACCAGCACATGATCGAGTGCTTCTCCTCGTCCCCTGGCAGCCTGCATGAAAATATCGAGTTGTTCACGGGTTCTGGTCTGACCGACAAACTCCTCCAGTCGTTCGGGGCGAAGGCTTTTTTCAAACAGACGATCATCGGGCATTTCGGATGCCGCCTCGGCAGCGAGTATTCGCTTCATGCCGAACTCATTCATTTCTCTGACACCCATGCAAGAGCATTCTTGATCAATTCGTCTCGTGACCCGCTTTTTTCCCGGACTGCTGCAACCGCATTTTCTGCTTCAATGGCCTTGAATCCGAGCGCAATCAAGGCACTGACTGCATCACGATAGTCGCTTGTACCATCATCGTCGAGCAACTCCGGACCATCATCGACCTGAAACAGACTGAGTCGGTCCTGCATTTCAAGAATCATCCGCTCGGCGGTTTTCTTGCCGATTCCGGGAACCCGGGTCAACATTGCATGATTTCGATTGCGGATGCACTGGAGCAACTCACCGGTACTCAGGGTACTTAATATGGCAAGCCCGACTTTTGGCCCGACACCGTTTACCTTCAGCAGGATTCGAAAGATCTCTCGCTGGCCCAGTTCAGAAAACCCGAACAGCAATTGGGCATCTTCCCTGACCAGCATGTGTACAAACAATGAAACGGTCTCTCCTTCGTCCGGCAGGTCATAGATGGCTGACATCGGTGCTTCCAGTTCATAGCCCACGCCATTGACATCCACCAGAAGGTTGGGAGGGTGCTTGTATACGAGTCGACCGTGCAAATATCCAATCATGGCTAGAGTTCTATCCTGTATATCATGACTGGTTCACACTCATGCCTGTTTCAAGCGGGTCTGAACCTGATGGGTATGGATGTGGCAAATCGCAGCCCCCAGTGCATCGGCTTCATCCGAACCGGGCGTGAAGCGAAGTCCCAGAATAACTCGGACCATATGCTGCACCTGTTCCTTTTTGGCATTGCCGGTTCCAACTACTGCCTGCTTGATTTGCAGGGCAGTATACTCGGCAATCTCACATTTGCGGGTTACCGCAGAACAAATGGCACCGCCTCGGGCCTGTCCCAGCATCAAGGCTGAATTGGGGTTTTTGGCAAAAAACACTTCTTCGACCGATACCACGTCAGGAGAGTATTCATCAATTATCTTTCCGACACCCTCGTAGATCATGCCCAGCCGAATCGGCATAGGCCGACCCGCAAGCTTGATCGTACGGCAGTCGATATACTGCATCTCGCCCCGGTCCTCGTCAATAACGCCCAGTCCGGTGTTCCGGGAACCTGGATCAATTCCGAGCACACGCATCATTCGACCTCGCCCAGACTCAGGTTGGTAAAGACATCCTGAACATCGTCCAGATCTTCCAGGGCATCAATCAGCGTTGCCACCTGTTCGGACTGTTCCTTGCTCACCTGAACTTCACTGGCTGGACGCTGGATGATCTCCGATATCTCTGGAGTCAACCCGGCATTCCCGAGTATTTCGGCAATCTGGTGATAGGTATCGGGTGATGTCGTAACCTCAACCATGCCTTCATTGCTGTCAACATCGTCTGCACCCGCCTCTATCGCCAGATCAATAACCTTTTCCTCGTCCTCACTATCGGGAAAAACCAGAATACCTACCCGGTTGAACAGGTAGGCGACTGATCCATCTGTTCCCAGATTGCCGCCGTATTTGGAAAATGCATGACGAACCTCGCTGACGGTTCGGTTTCGGTTGTCGGTAGCACATTCAACCAGAAATGCCACGCCACCCGGTCCGTATCCCTCATAGCGTATTTCCATCAGGTCACTGCCATCCTCTGACCCGGCACCCCGCTTGATGGCTCGATCAATGGTATCGCGAGTCATGTTCGCGGCCAGCGCCTTGTCGATTGCACTACGCAACCTTGGACTTGAATCAGGGTCTGGCCCGCCCAGTCTGGCAGAGACGGTAATTTCCTTGATCAGCTTGGTAAAGATCTTGCCGCGTTTGGCGTCTTGTGCAGCCTTTCTGAATTTGATATTTGCCCACTTGCTGTGTCCGGCCATGGTGTCTTTTTCGTTTCCTCAAAAGGTAGTTTATGGGTGTGCCGATGGATCCGGAATTATCACCACGGAATACTAACAATGCGTACTCATCATACCACCCCAAGGCTACTTTCGGTATTTTTCTTCTGATTCGTGCCCGTCGAAAAAGAGAAGTAGTACGTAGACGGTAATATCGCCGCCTCTATTGCATCCGGCAATTCCAGTCAGATTCAGGTGAGCGGAGACGACTTTGTACGCAAGCCCAATTCATTCAGTTGAGTACGATCGACCAGACCCGGTGCTTCAGTCAACATACAGGATGCCCGCTGGGTTTTCGGAAAGGCAATCACGTCCCGAATCGAGTCAACTCCACACATCATGGCCACCAGACGATCCAAGCCAAAAGCAATACCGCCATGAGGCGGGGCACCATATCTGAAACTCTCGATCAAGAACCCGAACTTCTGCTCGGCATCTTCAGGCCCGATACCAAGCAGATCAAAAACCTGCTGTTGCAGTTCCGAGCGATGGATTCGCACGGAACCGCCCCCAATCTCAGTGCCATTCAATACCAGATCATATGCTCTCGACAACACTTCACCCGGTTGTCTGTCAAGCGAGTCAAGACATTCACGCTTGGGAGCCGTGAAGGGATGATGCAGCGAATGCCAGCGTTTTTGATCCGCATCCCATTCAACCAGAGGAAAATCTACGACCCAAAGCGGCCTCCATGGCATGCTCGTATCAACCAGCCCCAAGTCCATGGCGATTTTGGTCCGCAGTGCAGCCAGCGAATCGTTGACAACCGTCCGGGTATCTGCCCCGAAGAAGACCACATCACCTGCCTGTACACCCGTCCGGGTGATGATTTCAGTCAACACGTCATCCGGCAAAAACTTCAAGATCGGTGACTGCAGCCCTTCCCGTCCCTGCGAGATATCGTTAATCTTGATATAGGCCAATCCACCCGCCCCGTACTTTGCTGCAAACTCGGTATAGCCATCGATCTGGGAACGGGTGATATGCGAGCCACCGGGCACTGCGAGTGCCGCAACTCGACCGTCAGGATTATTGGCAGGAGTTGCAAATACCTTGAATTCAACCGCTTTCATGACATCTGTCAATTCCGTCAGTTCCAGTCCAATCCGGAGATCCGGTCGATCCGTACCAAACCGTAGCATCGACTCCCGATAACTCAGCTTTGGAAACGGGTCAGGCAGGTCAACATCCAGTATTGCCCGGAACAGCGAACGGATCATGGATTCACATAACCCCATGATCTCTGACTCTTCCATGAAGGACATCTCCATATCGAGCTGGGTAAATTCGGGCTGGCGGTCGGCCCGCAAATCCTCATCACGAAAACACCGGGCAATCTGGTAATAACGTTCAAATCCCGCCACCATCAGCAGTTGCTTGAACAACTGGGGCGACTGGGGCAACGCAAAAAAGTATCCCGGACTATTGCGGCTCGGCACCAGATAGTCTCTGGCTCCTTCCGGGGTTGATCGAGTCAGGATAGGAGTTTCAATCTCCGTAAACTCCCGGTCTTCAAGATATCGCCTGAGACTAGACACAATCTGGTGACGCATGCGAATTGTCTGTTGCATGACGGGTCGACGAAGATCAAGGTAACGGTACTTGAGACGGGTTGACTCACCGATTTCCGTGCCGTCCATCTGAAACGGCAAGGATTGAGACTCGTTGAGAATCTCGATGGCATCAGCCAACAGCTCAATCTTGCCGGTTGGCAGATCAGGGTTGGCAGTACCTTCCGGCCGGGCCCTCAGTTTGCCACTCACTTCGACCACGAATTCACTGCGACACTTCTCTGCCGCCTTGAATGTCTCGGAAAAATCGGGGTCTGCAACGACCTGCAACTGACCGGAACGATCACGCAGGTCAATAAAGATTACTCCGCCATGATCACGGCAATTGTGCACCCAGCCCTGAACAGTGACAGACTCACCGATTTGCTGCTCGCCGAGTCGGCCGCATAAACATCGCATGACTTTGAAACGTGATTCGTGGTTGAAGGCTGGCTAGTCAGGCAGCAGATGTTACGCTTTCGGCCGATTTGCCGGGTTTGTCGGAAGAATCTTTCCCAGACTCTGTCTTGGCCGGACTTGAAGTGTCCTTGGCAGACTTGTCGGTCTTTTCCTTGCCGCTGTTTTTGAAATCGGTCTCGTACCAGCCACTGCCTTTCAAGCGAAACGCAGCAGCGGTGACAAGCTTTTTCAATGTGTCCATTTCACAGGCTGGGCACTGAGTAAGTGGTGCATCCGATATCTTCTGCAAGACCTCCAGTCGATGGCCGCAATTGGTGCATTGATATTCATAAAATGGCATGGACTTTTTCGCGAAATTTCAAAGTGGTGGATTATAGCCGAATGTTTGAAAATCGGCAGTATTTTAATTGCTGTGACTGTTTCGTTGGGTCCATTTTCCGAATATGCTCTAACCCTTCAAGCATCATAACCATATCACGAGGTTCTCATGAGTCAAGCGAAGAAACTTTCTACGCTTGGACGTAACTACAAAGTTTTGCTACCGACAATACCGTCAAGGAAACCATAATGTGAAACTGCTCTTCTTTCACATGAGGGGTCATGATGGTATGGCGGTCAGCCTCTCCATGAGTTTTGGCAAGGAAATCACCCATACGTCATCGCTGATAGGATATCCGTCACTTCCTCCATGCACAACATACTTGTGTGTCGCACCTGCATTGTTAAAGGTTTACTTGAAGTGCTTGCCAAGTTTTGGAGCAAGACCGTATTTTATTTCGATTCCCCACACTTGAGCATTGGGCATTTTTACAATGAAGTCAATCTCTACTCCTCAGGAGGGGTTTTGCGTTAGCGGAAAGTACTTGACATGGCGATCATTCTTGATCCCTGAAAATGACCTTGGATAATCGGTTTTTACATGCTTTCGGGCATTTTCGGGTATTTCAGTGATTTTTCTACCCCAGACCTGGCAAGGGTGGGCGAAATGACAGGGTGCTCCGACTATATTCATGTTCCTGTTCGATTAATTGTATAAGCGAAAACCCCACATTCCCGTGCCGCGATTTGGGGTGGAAAAACCACAAAAACCCTGTTTACCCTTACTGCCTGGCCAGGACTTTGTGACCTCAGCCCGTCTCTGACGAACAGCATCCCATAACTCCTGTGGCACAATACGCAGAGGCGCGTCGACGAAGGTGATCCATTCAGATTCTGGTTTTGTAAACCATCGACGATGGCCTATGCGGGGATCTCGTCGACTTTCAGTCTTGTTCCAGACCCATTTCCCAGTATATTTTTCGTTATCTAGAATACGGCTGATCGTACCGAACTACTTTGGGATGTCAGCGATATTGTCAAGATGATTGAAGATGCACAGCCCGTACCAAACCGGCCCAAAACCTACAAAAAGAAGTCAGGATATTTGAAACTGAGCTACTACCGAATAATCAATAAAAAAGCCATGAGATATGTTGGCTATTTTTCGGTGTAAAAGATTAATATCTGTTCAATGGACTCCATCAAAATAAATTTCAATGAAGTCTTTGATTTTTTCTGTTATGAAATGAATTTTTGAACTTCGTTCTTTCAATTTTGGTCGGTGCTCCAAAATGTTGATCATTTCTCTCGGCAAGGGCATTTTTTCAGTAAATAAGTACTCATCGATTACGCTTTTCAACATTTGAATTTTTAGACCTTCAGATTCTGCAAGATATTTAACTGCTTTTGATTTTTCATTATCCCAGTAATCATCAAACGTTTCTCTGAGGCTACCATTCCGCGGTACTAGCGGCAAATGTTCTGCAATAAACCGCTCAAGTAACTCCTTTTTACTTCGAAGCTGAACTTCCGTTTCCAGAATCTTCTCGATGTACTTGATGATTTTTTCTCGCTCTTTTTCAGTCTTCGCCTGCAAATCCTGTAGTAGTGCAAGAATGTAGCCGACATTAATCTCATCCCGATGAATTAGTTCGAGTTCAAAATCAATATCATCCAGAATTGAGACTTTCTCTTTTTCTCTGTCTTTCTTCGTCTCTTCATAAATATCTAGATACTTGCTTTTGTAATCTTCATATTCCTGTTCTTCCATTGTCAGATCATCAAAAGCAAATTGGCTAAAGCAGACCAGAACATTTTTCTGGCGGATCAAGTTTCGAAAGGCGGCAATGAATTCTGCCTTCTCATCCTCGGTTGTCAATTCATTAACGTCGTCTACAGTTGGCGCAATCCCTTTCAATTTCTTCAGTGCCTCGTTGAACATATCAACATAGTGTTCATAAGGCTTTAGAACAACCTGATCAATCGCATCTTTATTTGCATACAATTCAATTGCCTGGTCAGTGGCCTCTTTGAGATTGCGATAACAAACCACGTTACCCTGAGACTTCTTGGTGCGTAGAATTCGATTGGTACGTGAGTACGCTTGAATTAATCCGTGATACTTGAGATTCTTGTCAACATAAATTGTGTTGAGAAACTTGCTGTCGAATCCGGTCAAAAACATATTAACAACCAGCAGGATATCAACCTGACGTTCTTTAACCCGCTTGCCGATGTCTTTGTAGTAACCGTAGAAATTCTCAGTTGAAAAATTCTTTCCAAATAACTCGTTGTAATCTGCAATAAATTCATCCAGTTTCTCTCGACTATGTTTGTTTACGGGACCAGAATCTGAATCAGCCAAATCCGTCTCAAGAAATCCACTCTCGCTACTGTCGTCCTCATTCGCCTGATAGGAAAATACCGTAGCGATATGCAGTTTATGTTTTTCCCTGTATTTCTTCTCTTTGAATATTTCGTAATACTTGATCAGTGCAGAAATGCTCGATACGCAGAGTATTGCGGTAAACATTCGGTCGTGCGTCTTGCGCTTATGATTGGCAATGATGTGATCGGTAACCGCATCAATTCTCTCATTTGCTTCCATGACTTCAGCCGTATTGATAGCTTCGACCTGGATGTCAATAATGTCATCTTTCTTCCTGATAGTCTTGATGTACTCCACAGCAAACTTGAGCACGTTACCATCGCGAATCGCGTCAGTAATGACGTACTTGTGCAAACATTCATCGAACAGGCCTTTGGTTGTTCGCTTGCCAGGTCCGCCAGCGGCTGCGTTTTCAGCAAAAATGGGTGTCCCGGTAAATCCGAACATCTGCGCTTTGCAGAAATAATCCTTGATGCGATTGTGTGTCTCTCCGAACTGGCTTCGATGACATTCGTCAAAAATCAGAATGACCCGCTTTCCCCGCAAATCGGAATTGAGTTGATTCAGATAACGTGGTTTGCTGATTGCCGTATTGAGTTTTTGCAGAGTCGTAACAATTAACGAGGTTTCGTCATTGAGTTGTTCAACCAGCTTCCTTGTATTATTTGTAGCGTCAACGCTACCCTTGCTGTAACTGTTGAATTCCTCGATAGTTTGATAATCAAGGTCTTTCCTGTCTACGACAAACAATACCTTGTATACATGCGAAGACTGGGTGAGAATCTGTGCGGCCTTGAACGAAGTCAGCGTTTTGCCCGATCCTGTTGTATGCCAGATGTAGCCGTGCTTTTTGGTGTTCTTGACTCTTTCAACAATGCCTTCAACCGCATAGTACTGATATGGTCTCAGCACCATCAGCATCTTCATGCTTTCGTTCAGGACTACATACTTTGTAATGAGTTTCGAGAGCTGGCACTTTTCCAGGAAAACTTCGGCGAATTCGCTAAGTTGAGTGATTTTTCTGTTTTCCTTGTCAGACCAGAAAAATGTTTGCTGATAATCCTGTTTATCCGTTGGGTTATTGGCGTAATACTTGGTATCGACGCCATTGCTGATTACGAACAACTGGATGTAGTTGAATAATCCACTGCCAGCGTGAAAAGAGTGTTTCTGGTATCGGAGCGTTTGGTTGAATGCTTCCTTGACTTCTAGCCCGCGCCGCTTCAATTCAATCTGCACCAATGGCAGGCCGTTTACCAGAAGAGTAACATCGTAGCGGTTCGTGTATTTTCCTCTCATGGTGACCTGGTTGGTCACTTGGTATTCGTTCTTGCAGTAATGAATCTGGTCGATGAGTTCGATGTATTTGACTTTTCCGTCATCAGCAATGTAGTCAACTTTATCGCGAAGAATCTTGGCTTTTTCGAAGATATTGCCTTTTTTGAGTTTGTTTAGAACTTGACTGAATTCATTTTCCGACAGACTAAACTTGTTGTGTTTTTCTAACTGGCGTTTCAGGTTGATGATCAGTTCAGATTCACCGTCAAGATGAACCCGCTCGAACCCGAGTTCTTTCAGCTGCTTGATTAATTTGTTTTCGAGTGCTTGTTCGGATTGGGTGGCCATTTATGATTCCGAAGTGGTTCCTGAGTTAACGAGAGAACTATTAATTTAAGATGGCTTCGATGATTGTCGTTTATCAGACAAACATCTTCTGAAGCAGGCCTTTTTTATACTGACGAGTTTTTTGGATTTGGTCAGATGTCAATTCGATTTTGCTTTCGGCCAATGAAAGGATTCTGGCGATCTTTTTTTGTTCTTTAGGATCCGGAATTGGCAGAATTAATTTCTTCAAAATACTAAAGTGGCGTTTATATCCTTCTGCTTGTATGTTGTGAAAATCAAGGCAAAAATATAAGAATTTGAGATTATGACCTACAATTGAAATTAGCACTTTTGTGCCATCTGCTCCGACAATAAAATCAAAGTCGATGAATTTGACAATGGTGGTGTGGTCACCATAAACAATGACTCCACCAGTAGAAACCAACAACAACTTATCTGCAGCGTTAGAATAGCCTGCGATTGCCTTTTTGCCTTGATCTACAACCTTAAATTCTCCCTGAGATTGAATATCAGAATTTTTAATTTGGAACTGTCTCGTTGGCTTAACTTTGAACAATTCAACAAACGCTTTCCTTTCCCATTCCGGAAACTCCTCCCCCTGATCATCCTTGAATCGAATTTTCTGGCTGAATAGTTTTTGCATCAGGCCTTTTTTGTATTGCTCAAGCAAAGATTTTTTCTTTTCTAGGTACTCAATGCGCGTGTCGACTGAAGAGAGGAAATTGGCGATTTTTTGTTGTTCATTCTTGCTAGAAGGAAGTCGTATTTTCAATTGTGATACAACCTTCCAATCAGAGCGAGGCATTTTTGATCCAAACTGGCTATTTGCTGCACGAAAGAATTGATTACCTTGCATGATGAAATATAGGAATTCACTTTTTATGATTGCAGGTCTCAGAACCCAAATTTCTGTAGTACAGACACCAGAGAAATTGGCTAAGTAAAATTTTTTCAAGTATGGGCGTAATTTGCCAAACAGCACATCACCAGAAATAAATTTAATTTTCGTACTCTTTTTTTGATTTGCTTGTGTAGTCTTTATCAGTCTCCCAGTTTCAGATGTCAAGTTTTCAAGTTCTATGCAAGGGAAATCTTCCGTTCTACCAGGGGCATAGTTGTCGCTAACCTTCTGTGCTAAAGACGAGAAACTCTGTGTTTCCCACTCCGGATACTCCTTTCCCTGCTCACCTTTAAAACGAAGATTTGGTGTTAAATCGTTTTCAGTCAAAACTAAATTCCAAGTCCCTACAGTGGAGCATCAATCCCCAGTTGCTGACAAAATCCCGATATCACTTGATCATTGTTCTTGATCTCGGCATCCAGTGATCTAATTTCCGCAGCAACTACATTCAAATCTACGGGATCTTCTTCTTCAAATGTATCGACATAACGTGGAATGTTCAGGTTGTAGTCGTTCTTTGCAATTTCTTCAAGACTGGCAACATACGAATATTTGTCTATCGTTTCTCTTTTCTGATAAGTCCCCACTATACGCTCCACATGCTCATCCAGCAATTTATTCTGCTTGCCTTCTTTGTCAAAATGCTGTGAAGCATCAATGAACAAAATATCTTGATCATGCACTCTGCATTTCTTGAACACCAATATGCACGCTGGAATTCCTGTTCCATAAAACAATGCCGGTGGTAATCCAACCACTGCATCAAGGTAGTTCAGTTCGCAAATGATGTATTTTCGAATCTTCTCTTCTGCTGCACCGCGAAATAATACGCCATGCGGCAGCACAATCGTCATCGTAGCATTGTCAGCCATGTGGTAAATCATGTGCTGTACAAAAGCAAAGTCTGCCTTCGAAGTTGGAGCCAGTGCGCCGTATTGACTGAATCGATCATCAGTTTCGTTAAGCGGATTGTTTTTCCCACTCCAGTTTGCAGAAAAGGGCGGATTGGCAACCACCGCCTCAAACTGCATGTCTTCATGCTGAGGTCGTTCAAGCGTGTCCTCTTGCCGAATGTCAAAATAACGGAAATGAACATCATGCAGAATCATGTTCATTCGAGCGAGATTGTATGTAGTGCGATTGAGTTCCTGACCGTAGAACATGCCTACTTTGATTTCCTTGGCAACTCTGAGCAATAGCGCCCCTGCACCACAAGCAGGGTCATAGACGTTCTTCAGTCGCTCCTTGTCTATCGTCACAATCCTTGCCATGACCTTGGACACCTGCTGAGGTGTGTAGAATTCCCCCGCCTTCTTCCCAGCCCCTGATGCGAACTGCGCAATCAGATACTCATAAGCATCACCCAGCACATCAGAATCAGTCTCATCCAGGCCAAAGTCAATTTCGTTCAAATGAAACAGAACCTTGGCAATCAACTCGTTTCTTGCACTGGGAGATTTTCCCAATTTCGTGCTGGCAAGGTCAATGTCTTCAAACAGCTTGTTGAAGTCATCCTCACTTTCCGTCCCCATAGTGCTTTGTTCAATGTTGTTCAAAATAGCACCGAGATCATCAAGTATGAAATTGCTTTGTTCTTCGGCACTCGCATTTCCCTTTGCGGTGATGACGGAAAACAGCTCTTCGGGGCGCAGAAAGTAACCAAGTTCCTGTAGCGACTCCTCCCGAATTGCTTCAATGTCTTCTTCGTCGGTTACATCGATGTACTCTTTTACTTCCTCTGTTTCAAGCAATTCATTTGCTTTCAGATGTTGTTTTTCGGACAGGTACTTGAAAAATACAAACCCAAGAATGTAATCACGAAACTCATCGGCGTCCATGTTGCCGCGTAGCTCGTTAGCGATTTTCCAGAGTTGTTTTTCCAGTTGTTGTTTCTGTTCTGAGGTCATGGCTCAAAGTAGGTTAATGTGTGCTTATCGATTGGTACTATACGACTTTTCTTCTAATATTCAAAAGTTGTTTTCTTGATTGCCCGATTTTCTGCGTAGAAGTATTCTGCAAACGATTCAGTAAATTGCTCCATAGGGTTTATCGCTGGTTTGTAAGGGACCAGCGCTTTTGCAACTTGGAAAAATATGGGGATTATATAATTCCCAATGCATAGGTGAAAACTCCACATTCCCGTGCCACGATTTCGTTCGCTACAATTCTTGCGAAAGCAAATCCTGCATCAAGTCCAGCCTGCAAACCTGGCATCGCAGAAATCTGCACCAACGCAAAAGCTCCTCAGCAGTACGGTGGTAAAAGTAGGTTTCAGCAAGATGCGGCAGGCGGAATGGATGTTTTCAACGACAAATTCTTCCCAGATTTTCCCAACCTGAGTTCCACTTCAGAGTGGAACTCAGGTTGTATAAAGACTGAGGTCCGACTGCAGCTTCTTGTGCAAAACCACCATATATGCAGTCGTAGATATGCTGATTACCCTGTATCTGCAGTGCGAGCCAGCATATCCATGCGCAATACTTGGTCTCTCGCATCACCAGCCCACTCCAGTCCCGATTCGCTATGAAATGGATTGCCATTCTTGTCCACACACCGCTCTCCAAACACGACCGCATCATTGACCTCTGCATGACCGCGCATAAGCGTGTGCTTGAACAGCAAACTACGACTGATCCTGGCACCTGCCTGCAAGTGACATCCATGCGATATCCAGGTTGGACCCTGAATCACACAACCCGCTTCAACCCGGGAGTTTGAACCAATATAGACAGGCCCTTCAAGCAATGCATGGTCCCAGTCAATATCAACATTCAGGCCTACCCAGATTTTCGGCAACACTTCAGTACCCGGCATGTTCACGCCGCGAATGGACCCGCGCATAAGTTGCTGGTTGATCGTCCAGTAATCGCTGAGCCGCCCAATATCCAGCCATCGAAACGGCATGTTGATGGCTCCGAATGGAACTTTTCTCCTCAACAGATCAGGCAGCAGGTCGGAACCAATGTCATACACCTTCCCAGATGGAATACAGTCGATGATCTCAGGTTCAAAAATATAAATCCCGGTACTCACCAGATCCGAACAGGCCTCTTCGACCGACGGTTTTTCCTGAAACGAGAGAACCTGACCCGAATCTCCCACATCAACAACACCATAATTGGGGATTCGATGCTCTTCGACCTGTTTGACGATAATACTGGCCTTGTTTCCCGACTGCCAGTGCTTGCGCATCATTTCTGTCAGATCCAGATCAATAATAGCATCTCCGCAAACGACAATGAAAGTATCATCAAATATCCCGCCAAATTCCTGGATACGCTTGATTCCACCAGCGGAGCCAAGCGGTTCCGCATGCAATTCGCCATTCCTGATATGCCCTTCATAGGAGTATCCGATATTGACTCCCCAACGCCGCCCATCTGCAAAATAGGATTCGATCGCCTCCGGCAAATGGCTGACATTGACCATAATGTCCTTGATACGATGACTGAACAGCAATTCGATCAGGTATTCCATGACTGGCTTGCCAACCACCGGAATCATCGGCTTGGGAAGATCATACGTAAGTGGCCGAAGGCGTGTTCCCTCGCCGGCCGCGAGAATCATGGCTTTCATGTGAAGACGTCTTTGGAATGTGAGAAGGCAATCATGACATGACTCGGTCATGAAGTCCCGGTATTATCCCGATAATCCGGATCAAAAAAACCCCGGCGAGCCATTGGGCCGCCAGGGTTCGTCATCAGAAAGACGGTTGTCGACTAATCGTCGCCGCCAAAAATCCCGAATATGTGCAGCAAACTCAAGAACAGATTGTAAATCGATACATACAGGGTCACTGTTGCCGAGATATAGTTGGTTTCACCACCGTGCACAATCGCACTGGTCTGAAACAGGATCATTCCTGACATCAGCAGGATGAACATTGCTGAAACAGCCAGGCTCAAGGCCGGCATAGGCCAGATCAAGGTGACCAGTGCCGCTATAAAGGCAACCAGAATACCCGCCATCAGCATACCGCCGATAAAACTGAAATCCTTGCGGGTAATCAGCACGTAAGCCGAAAGACCTGCAAATATGGCCCCCGTTCCACCCAGTGCTGTCGCCACCAGTTGGCCTCCGTTTGAGAGGTTGGCAATGTAAAAACCAAGAATCGGACCAAGGGTAAGTCCCATAAAGCCAGTCAAGGCAAATACGAATACAAGTCCCAGCGCCGAATTCTGAAATCGGCTGGTCAAAAACAGCAACAGGAAATATCCGCCAATTGTCAGTAACGGACCAAGTGGCGGCATATTAATGGCCATGGCAATGCCCGCGGTCAACGCACTAAACAGTAACGTTGCCGAAAGCAGCATGTAAGTGTTCCGAAGCACACTGTTAATTTCAATACCGCTACCAACCGATCGATTGATCGCAGTCTCATACCTATTCATTTCTACCTCTTAAATAGCAAGGGGAACAATTATTTCCGAATCCGGACAGCAAAAACGGCAATACGTCATTTTGCATGTCAGTAATTCTATATCTTATATGTAGTATCGTAAAGGGCGTATTTCAAGCACTCGCAGACCCACTGCATACAGGGCCGTTCATCCATGCACTCGTCATCTTGCCGGAAAACACCTTCACTCTGCTTTTGAGAGCATGATAGTTGCCAAACCTGAGTAAACAGGATAATTTTTCGGAGTTATGCGGTTTTTGCATGTATGATCAACACCATGAAGAAAATTCCTGAATCCACAAGCCGTCAATCAATGCCAAATCAAGTGACCGTCATGGATTCAGGAGGTTAGATCATATGCCCGACCGTCGCCTGCAGGTTTTTTCTACCGTTGCAAAACTGCTCAGCTTTACCAAGGCTGCCGAGGTACTGCATATGACCCAACCTGCGGTCACCTTCCAGATACGCCAGATGGAAGAATACTTCAATACCCGATTGTTTGACCGCACCCGCAATCGAATCACGCTCACTGAAACCGGACATACCGTCAAGCAGTATGCCGATCGAATTCTCGAACTGTACCGGGAAATGGATGCCGAAATACGCACCCAGATCGGCAATATGCAAAGCCCCATGATTATTGGCGCAAGCACCACCATCGGAGAGTATTTCCTGCCGAAAATCATCGGTGAGTTCCAGGCACGGTTCCCTGATGTCGTAGTCCGACTCACCGTAACCAACACCAATGGCGTAATAGACCTGATCGAAGAGAATGAAATTGACATTGGCATCGTAGAAGGCCCCATCACCAATAAAACCCTGGCAACCAAGCCTATCTGGGATGACGAACTGGTTGTGGCATGTGCGGTCGGACACGATCTAAGCAGGCACAAGACCATCGATATCGACAGTATTCTCGGCTGCCCGTTCATTAGCCGCGAGGAGGGCTCAGGCACCCGTGAAGTGATTAATGACCACCTCAAGCAGTTCGGTTATGACATGAATCAGCTGAACATCATCATGGAATTCGGCAGCCCCGAGTCAATCAAGAACGTGGTCGCGGCGGGACTCGGCATCACCATTATTTCGGTCGCTACCATGGAAAAGGAATTGGCGCTCGGTACATTGTGCGCAATTCCCATGACAAGACCGATTCAGCGCCCGTTCACGATCATATACCAGCGCCAGCAGTTCAGGATGTGGACAATGGATGAATTCCTGAAATTTGCACTCGAATACTGCCAAGCCAGGAAATTGTCAGAACAACAGGCATAGCCCGGACCGAACCGGACCGCCATGCAGTCCGAAGGACACGACAAGACAGGCCATTACATTCCGGCTGCGGTGATTTTATTCAGCAGGACAGAACCGGTCCGGATATTGCGGTTTTCCAGCATGTCATTGCCGATTGCCTGAATCCCCATGAAAATATCGTTCAGATTGCTTGCAATGGTGAATTCCTTGACTGGGTGCTGGACCTGGCCGTTCTCCACCCAGTACCCAAATGCACCTCTCGAATAATCACCGGTCACCATATTGATGCCGAATCCGCTCAATTCGGTTACCAGAATACCCCGGTTCATGGTCTTCAGTAATCCTTCAAGCCCATAATCAACCGTACTCCTGACAGTCAGATTATGTACTCCTCCAGCATTGCCGGTTGTATTCTTGCCGAGCTTGCGGGCAGTATAACTGTCCAGGACAAAACTCGTTAGCACTCCTTCATCGATGATGATGTTACTATTGGTAGCCACCCCTTCACCATCATAACTGGCACTGCCTGCTCCACGGGGCAGGTGGGGGTGTTCCTGAATATGCATAAACCCGGGGAAAATGCGCTGACCCAGACGATCATGCAGGAAACTGGATTTCTTGAATAAGCCAGCACCCTGAATCGCCGAAATCAGGTGCGAAGTCAGGGTCTGGGCAACCGGAGCCTCAAATACCACCGGATATTCCCCCGTTGGCAACTTGCGTGCACCAATCCGGTTCACGGTTCTTTCTGCAGCTGTTCTGCCAACTGCTTCAGGTTCGATCAATTCATCCGGTACACGTCTTGAGTCATACCAGTAATCCCTCTGCATTTCGTCTCCCGTGCCCGAAATCACAGAGCAACCGATACCGTGCCGGGAACTTTTCGTAACCCCACAAAATCCATGGCTATTGGCATAAACGGATATGCCATCGAAGCAGTTCAGGGTCCCGCCTTCGGTGTTGGTAATCCGCTTGTCGAACTCAAGCGCCGCGTGTTCACAGCGTCTGGCCACCTCAATTGAATCATCAAGGGTCATGTTCCATGGATGATGCAAATCAAGATCGGGAAATTCCGTGGCCATGAACTCAGGTTCCGCCAGCCCGCTGTATTCGTCCTTTTCCGTATAGCGTGCAATATTACAGGCACTTTGCACACTGGCCTGAATTTCCTTTTCGGTAAAATCGGAACTTGACGTATTTCCACTGCATCCTTCAATGAATACCCGTATCTCCATACCCTTGTTGCGGTGGTGCTCGATGGTCTCAAGATCTCCTTCGCGAACCGAGACCGAAAGCCCCTGCCCCTGAGATACCGAAACATCGGCCATGGAAGCCCCCGAATCGCGCGCACGCTCAAGGGCTTGAGTTGCAACATCAATCAGCTTCTGCTCGACTTCATCAAGCGGAGTCCGTTCTGTCCCCGAGGTCATACCGAAGCACCCCCAACCGTCAAACCGTCAATTCGCATGGTGGGCTGACCAACGCCTACCGGAACACTCTGTCCGTCTTTTCCGCAAACCCCGACACCCGTATCCAGAGCCATGTCATTGCCCAGCATGCTTACTCGAGTCAGGACATCAGGACCATTCCCGATCAGGGTCATGCCCTTGACTGGATAGGTTTTCCTCCCATTCTCTATCATGTAGGCCTCGGATGCCGAAAATACGAACTGCCCAGATGTAATATCCACCTGCCCGCCATTGAAGTTTACGGCATATACTCCTTTGTCCACCGACGCAAGGATCTCCTCCGGATCGTGTTTGCCCGATAACATGTAGGTATTGGTCATTCTTGGCATTGGCAGATGGGAAAAGGATTCACGACGTCCATTACCAGTCGGCTGCATTTTCATGAGCCGTGCATTCAGCCGATCCTGCATATACCCTTTCAGAACTCCATTCTCGATAAGGACAGTATTCTGGGTCGGAATGCCTTCATCGTCGACTGATAGAGAACCGCGACGATCAGCAATCGTTCCATCATCTACTACCGTACAAAGGTCAGAAGCGACCTTTTCGCCTATCCGACCAGAATATGCCGAGGTCTTTTTGCGATTGAAGTCACCTTCCAGACCATGACCAATCGCTTCATGTAGAAGAATTCCGGGCCATCCGGAACCCAGCACAACCGTCATTTCGCCAGCCGGTGCTTCCCTGCACTCCAGGTTAATCAGGGCCTGGCGGACTGCATCACGCGCATAGTCCACTGCCCGACCATTCTCCAGAAAGTACTCATAGCCAAATCGTCCACCGCCTCCGTAACTCCCCCTTTCCCTTCGACCTGCCCGCTCGGCAATCACCGAGACATTCATTCTGACCAGAGGGCGAATATCGGTGGCGATCGAACCGTCCGAACTGACAATCAGGACTACATCATGGGAACCGGACAGGCTCACCGTGACCTGGGTGATTGCCGGGTCCATTTTGCGGGCCGCCGCCTCAACGTCCTTAATCAATGACACTTTCTCGTCATCCTTGAGACTTGAAATGGGATCGTCAGGCTGATACAGGGGAGTGATTCCAGCGTTGCGACCCTGAACCCTGATGGCGCATTCCGAAGAACCGGATCCCGCAATCGCCCTGGCCACCTTTCCGGCCTGGGTCAGCGCGGACAATTCAATTTCATCGGAATAGGCAAATCCGGTTTTGGGACCACTGTTTGCACGGACTCCAACACCTTGCTCAATGGAAAAATCACCCGATTTGACCACTCCCTCGTCCATGACCCATGATTCCTGTCGGGTATATTGAAAATAGAGGTCGGCGAAATCGATTCCGGGACCCATGATCGTTGAGAGCGTTGCCAGGACGGATCGCTCATCAAGCCCGCCCGGTGCAAGTAGTCGCTTGGTTGCAGATTGCATCGCATCTGACATGTCTTGTTTCCCTTTTGGTTTTGGTTACTGCAGTTCAGGATTGTTATCCCATGGATCATCAGGCAATTGATGATTGAAAAAGCCTTGTTTTCCTGGTGGATTCGAGTAATCAGGATTCGATCCATCATGCGCTGGGGGAGAAGATGACACCACCTTGAACATCACAGGGCTGACAGCAATTCTACTCCATAAGCCAGTTGGCAGTGGGTTGAATTTCACTCGACTTTTGACTGGGAAATTTTCGCCCTTGATTTTCACTTTTTGTCCATTGTAGGGAAGACGTGAACAAGGCCTACAGGCAAACAGGCAATTCGCACTGAGGGGCATGACCATAGAGCATGTACTCTTCAACAACGGGTTGAGCATATTCGCGCGAACCCTAATCTAGTCGAGCTGTACCATTGACTGTGTGAGGCGAGTGGATACCATGGGAAACAAGTCAGGGCGTTGATGCTTCAAGGAAGGCAGGCGCTTTCGCGCAACCTTCAATTCCTCGAGGCTGATGTCTGTTGCGACAAATCCCCAACCATCCTCGATCCGTTCAATGACCTTGCCCCAGGGATTCACGATCATGGTATTTCCCCAGGTTTTCCGATTGCCGTTATGAGTACCGAACTGGGCCGGGGCTACAAGATAACTGGTATTCTCGATGGCTCTCGCCTTGAGTAAAGGCGTCCAGTGGGCAAAACCCGTGCTGTAGGCAAACGCCGATGGGACGATCAGGACTTCAGCGCCACTGTGAACAAGTGCTCGATACAGTTCGGGAAATCTCAGGTCATAACAGATTGAAAGACCCATTCTGCCTGGCGGCGTATCCACAACCACCAATCGATTTCCAGCCAGGGTGTAGTCCGATTCCGCATAACTTTCGTCTTTTGACAGGCGGACATCAAACAGGAAAATCTTGTCGTATCTGGCGATACAGGATCCTTGATCGTTGTAGACCAGCAAGCTGTTGGTCACCCGTACGGAATCGCCAGATTCAAGCGGTACGCTCCCGCCGATCAGATACATGCCTAACCGCCTGCTCTCATTGGCCAGCCAATCCTGTATCAGCCCGGACCCGAAATCTTCCGCACTATCAATCAGCTGTTGCCGATGCCTCTGCATCAGGCCAAAGCATTCCGGCAAAACCACCGTCACACAACCATCATCACGGCATTGTTCCAGGATTGTTGTAATCCTGCGCAGATTGTCTTTGGTATCCGCACTGGAATTGGTCTGGACTGCTGCAATACGTACCATATTCGTGTCAGACAACATTTTGCAGAAAATTATATCCCAGAAAAAACTCTACAATCCGCACGACATTCTCCACTCTCTTCCATGAACGTGAATTTCGGACGCACTGGTTCCGGTCTGGACAACCGGGTTGCCTGTACCGGCTGTTGATGGAGAGGAAGATCAACCCGTGGAACTGGGAAACAGCGTGGTAGACGCGAATTTCGTTTCGAATTGGATACGTTCAGCAACGAGGCATTGCCTGTTCCAGTCGGGGCATCTGACCATCGCTAAAAAGGAACGCCGCGACGACTATGCACCGTATCACCTAGAACCATCCGAACTTCGAGGTGCGGGGTAGCTTCAACAAGGGACTGGCCGCCTATGGGATATACCGCAAGGTACTATCCAGACAGTGCTTCCTGGAATCATGCATCCATTTCGTAGAAAACATGATCTCCGATCTTGACGACGAACTGTCCATAGGCTGCCCAATATGGATCAATGCTGCTTGCGTGATAATGCGTGGCTTCCCCGACTCGGGCATATTCGTGCCCCGCCAAGGTACGCTGGGCGATGATCAACGCCATCTTCCAGGCCCTCGGGTCGGTGACGACATGATGCTTTTCATGAGCGGTCGTCCAGCTGAATTGCTTCGGTTGCCAAACCACCTCGCAGATTGAATCCGGATATCTTTGGCTTCGAACACGATTCATGATAACCGATGCAATGGCCTTTTGCCCCGATATGGATTCACCACGGGCTTCGTGATAAATATTCAGGGCCAGACAGCGAAGCTCGTCGCTCATGCCCGTACCATATGATTCATGGTAAGTCGAGGGCGGGGAACGATCCGCAACACTGGTATTTACCAGCACCATGAAGCAGATGGATAACGCCACTCCAAGGACTGGTCGAAGCGAATCTTGATTGTTGAAGCAAGTAATCATGGAAACGAATTAGCACTGGTGTCAGTATTTCAGGCATGAAACGGTATGATTATACCACTTAATTTGCATTAATTTGGCATATAGATGCAATAAATGTATGGATGGCCTCGTTCAACCCGGGTGACCGGGATAAAGGTCCCCGTACTGCTCCATGAGTGCCCAGCCACTGATTGTCAAGAGGGTGCGTCAGAGTTCCGTGGTCGTCTGGAAACCGATCTCTGGCCAACGTTGCATGGCCAGCTGAAGGTTCGCTCGATTGGGCGCCAGATAGACCAGACTGCCTCGCCCGTCCATGGCAAGGTATTGTTCATTTCGCTTTCTGAATTCCGATTCATCGGCTGGGTTGGCAAACTCGACCCAGCGTGCTGCAACCACTGCACTGGCCTCAAACCTGCAATCCACATCGTATTCTGCCTTGAGCCGGTAGGCCACAACTTCAAACTGGAGGATGCCCACTGCACCGAGAATTATCTCATTGCTGACAAGCGGTCTGAAAAACTGCGTTGCCCCTTCTTCACTTAACTGCAATATCCCCTTTTGCAGGCCTTTTGCACGCATTGGATTATTCAGGGAAATACGACGAAACAGCTCCGGAGCAAAGCTCGGTATCCCGACAAACTTGAGGTTTTCGCCTTGTGTGAAGGTATCGCCGATTTGAATGGCCCCATGATTGTGAAGTCCAAGAATATCACCGGCCAATGCTTCATCGGCACGTTCCCGCTTGTCTGACATGAAGTTCTGGGCATTGTGTACCGCAATATCCTTGCCGGTTCGTACGTGTCGCAATTTCATGCCTTTTACAAAACGTCCCGAAGTAATTCTCAAAAAGGCCATCCTGTCGTGATGGGCGGGGTCCATATTGGCCTGAATCTTGAAGACAAAGCCAGTCATTTTCTGTTCGTCAGCCACAACCTGTCGGCTTTCGGCCAATCTTGGCTGTGGCGAGGGTGCATAATCCACGAAACTGTCCATCAATTCCTCTGTTCCCTGACAACCGAGCGCTGACCCGAAAAACACCGGGGTCAATTGGCCGTCAAGATAGGCCTGTTCATCAAATGGATAGCTCGCACCCTGAACCAGTTCCAGTTCCTCTTTTAATGGCGCAATCCGATCACCGAGTATCCCGAGAACCTGCGGACTATCCAGTCCTGTCAGGACTTGATCTTCTTCAAGGCCTGAACGCCCGGCGAACAGATGCACGCTGTCATCATGGATTCGATAAACACCGGCAAAAGACTTTCCCATGCCGATTGGCCAGGTCATTGGAGCGCATCGAATCTTCAGGATTTCCTCGATCTCGTCGAGAATTTCGACTGGGTCACGCCCCTCCCGATCGAGCTTGTTTACGAAAGTCATGATCGGAGTATCACGGAGTCGACAAACTTCCATTAGTTTTATGGTCCGTTGCTCAACCCCTTTCGCGATATCGATAACCATCAGGGCCGAATCCACGGCAGTGAGCGTACGGTAGGTGTCTTCCGAAAAATCCGCATGACCCGGAGTATCGAGCAGATTCACGATCCTTTCCCTGTAGGGAAACTGCATTACTGACGAAGTGACCGAAATGCCTCGCTCCTTTTCAAGTTCCATCCAGTCCGAGGTTGCATGCTTCTGGCTTTTTCTAGCCTTGACTGTGCCTGCAAGACGAATGGCACCGCCATAGCGCAGCAGTTGCTCGGTCAGTGTAGTCTTTCCGGCATCAGGATGAGAGATTATCGCAAATGTCCTGCGCTTCCTGATCTCCTTTGTATAATCGCAAGCATTCATCAGTCAGGTAATATATCTATGTGTCGGGTCCCCATATTTGACCTGTTGTTCGAGGGTATCGGCTCTCGGCTGGTTTCCGAAACCGCAAAAGCGCCGTATTGTATCGCAACCGAAATCATTCGGGAAAACACGTATCCGGAAATCCTGAACAGGATTCCTGCCCGATCAAAATTCACATCGTGCCCTTTCTCTTCCCCCTGGACAACATCCGGTTCACACGCTTAAACAAATGGCCCAGATCATTCTTCGTACCGTGAGCATGGCTTACGGGGACAGCCAGCTTCTCGATGAGGCTTCGCTGGTAATCGACAAGGGTCAACGGATCGGAGTCATCGGCCGCAACGGAGAAGGCAAGTCCACACTCCTTAAAATCATCGCAGGCAAGCTCCTCCCGGATCATGGCGAAATCCAGATCAATCTGGATCAGCATATTGCACTGCTTGAGCAGAATCCCGACTTCGATGCCGAGATGAGTGTCCATGACTATGTTGCTTCAGGCCTGGGCAGGACCGGAGTCCTGCTTTCCGAATACCAGAAAGCCGATCACGCAACCGGGAAAGACCCGGCACTGCCTGACGAATCAGGATTACTGCACAATGAACTGACGGAACTCGACGGCTGGAAGCTGGAAATTACCCTTGTCGACATGCTGCACAAACTGGCACTTCCCCGTGACAAGCCCATGGCGCACCTGTCAGGCGGCTGGCAAAAACGTGCCCAATTGGCCCGGGCCTTGATCAACAGCCCTGATATTCTTCTCCTTGACGAGCCAACCAACCACATCGACTTCGAGACCATATCCTGGCTGGAGACGCAGCTTGGAAAATTCCCGGGAACACTCATGTTTGTAACCCATGATCGGCAGTTTCTCGATGCTCTTGCCACGCATATTGTCGAGCTTGATCGTGGGATATTGACGAAATGGCCGGGAAACCATGCGTCTTATCGAAAGGGGAAATTATCGGAGGTCGAAATTCACGAACGACACTACCGGGAGTTCATGAAAAAGCTGGCCAAGGAGGAAAAATGGATTCGCGAAGGCATCAAGGCTCGACGGTCACGAAACGAGGGACGGGTTCGACGTCTTGAGGAACTCAGGAAACAGCGCTCCAGAATGCGAACCGGGCATACAGGGCTGAAACTGGAAGTCGATGATCAAGGCAGATCCGGAAACCTGGTCATTGAAGCAGGAAACATCAGCTATCACATTGACCAACAGCCCATCATGCGCGACTTCTCCATACGGATTCTACGAGGTGACCGAATCAGCCTGATCGGTCCAAACGGTATCGGGAAGACTACCCTTTTAAACCTGCTGCTCAGACGTATTGAACCAGACTGGGGCTTTGTTCGACATGGGACAGGTATCCAGATAGCCAGACTTGATCAGTTTCGGAGCGAACTTGAACCGGAAAAGACGGTGATTGATACTGTTGCCGAAGGTCGAAACTACATAACCATCAACGGACGCTCCCGCCACATCATCTCCTATCTTTCCGACTTTCTGTTCACACCCCGCCGTGCCAATTCCCCGATTTCCTCTCTTTCAGGTGGCGAGCGGGCCCGCGTACTACTCGCCCTGCTATTCAGCAAGCCATTCAATCTCCTGGTGATGGACGAACCCACCAATGATCTCGATACCGATACCCTGGAACTTCTCGAGGAACTACTGCTGGATTTTCAGGGTACCTTGCTGCTGGTTTCGCACGATCGTCGATTTATTGACAATGTAGTCACCAGCACGCTGGCCTTTGAAGGCAATGGACTGGTACGTGAATATGCCGGCGGCTATTCCGACTGGCTAAGGCAAGCCAACGACAAGACCAGGCAATCCACGCTCGGGAAACTACCGTCTACCCAAGACAGGAAAAAGCCTGCTCGTCCCAACACGAAAAAGAACTCCAAGCCTTCCTATCGAGAGCAGCAGGAACTCAATGCATTGCCCGGACAAATTGAAGACATGGAAGCACGGCTTGAAGAATTGGCAGGTCAAATTTCCTGTTCGGAGTTCTACCGGCAAGACGGAGATGCGATTCGTGCAGTCAGTCAGGAGATGACCAGGATTCAGGAGGAACTGGAACGCTGCTATGCAAGATGGGGTGAACTCGAGGCCCGCTTTGCGAAGTAGGTCATCCACCCGTCAGCGAAATGGCTCCGATCTGTCTGCCGTAATCCGTTTCCCCCCGCTTGCAGCTTCTCCGATAGCTGAAGAATTCCTGTTCCATGCTGCATGTGTCCTGTGACAGACAATCGACATGCGCAATGCCTTGTTCAGCCAGGCGCATGGCAATATATCCCGGCAAGTCAAAATAAATGCCTTCCTCTTCAAAATGAAAGAACTTCCTGCACCTGCGCCCATCAGAATCTAGAAAATGTCTCATGAATTCCTCGCCCACTTCATAGGATGACTGTTGTATGGCAGGGCCAATGGCTGCCGTGATCGAACTTCGTTCAGCACCCAATGCGCACATCTCCTTCACCACGTTATCGGTGATTCCTGACAATGCACCTTTCCATCCGGCATGTGCAGCACCAATTACCCTGTTTCCGGGATCGGCAAACAGGACGGGAGCACAATCTGCGGTCATGACTGCCAGAGCCATGCCGGGATTCGTGGTTGCCATGCCATCCCCTTCGGTATTCTCTTGACCTGTCCAGGTGTGGTTGACTACAAAGACAATGTTACCGTGGACCTGTTTCAGGCTTATCAACCTCCTTGAACCCATCGCCTTGATAACCCGTCCATGGTTCTCGTCAACCCGAAATGAGTCATCCCCTGAAAAGCGGCTGCAATTCAACGAGGAATATTCATTTTGCGATACACCCCCATTTCGAGTCGTGAAGAGATGCGAAATGTTTGGCAGTGCTGCCAAACTGGCACTTTGGATTGCTGGCAAATTCATCAGAAAAATGCGGGCGATGACCTTGAATCATGGCGCCCAGTCATGCGGCCGGACGATGTCATTTTCAGGGAAGTCCTGTCCGGACAGCATGGAACACCCCATATATCGACCCGGCAGAGCCTGGATACCATGATCAATTGCACCAGTAACTGGATTACGCCAAGTGGATATCATAATCGAATCGTTGGTACATTCTCAGTGTTGTCCAATGACAAATGAGCCTGAACGAACAGCGGAATTCCACCGTGAAGTGAGCCTGAAGCCGACTGATTTTAATCATCGGAATCAAGTCCCATTGTGGCAATGGGCTTGTTCCAATCGGATACAATGCCCTCATCTGCAACCGAAAAAACCCGTGAAGATTTATCGGAATCGACTTTCTGAACTCGGCAAACCCTTACCGGGGATTATCAATCACCCGAGCAGTAAAATCCATGTCTGCCAGGAAGCAGATACCTGATTTCGTCAAGTCCGCATACCGTCCCTGACACAAGACTGAACACGACAATACAATGAAGAAGTTCATCAAGTTTCTATTTCCTCTTGTCTTTCTGGCAGTGGGGATTGCCGGATTTCAGTTCATCATCCGGAGTCAGGCAGAATCACCGCAGCTGATACGGAAGGCACCCGAACAGTTCGTTTTCGTGCAAGCCGCCGAAATCAAGGACGTAGTTCCTACCATCCGCCTGTTTGGCGTAGTGGAAGCTCCTGGTTTTGCATCGTTAAGTGCCGCCACGGAAGCCGATATAGAAATGGTTGCCGTCCTTGAAGGTGAAAGCGTAAAAAACGGGGACTTGCTGATTTCACTGGACCGTCGGGACATCGAACTTGATGTTCAGCAACGGCAGGCCGAATTGCGCGAAATCGAAGCACTCATCGCAAGTGATCGTATCCGACATGCTACCGACAAGCGCGCTCTGGAAACGGAAAAGAGTCTACTCAAACTGACGCGTAATTCCGTAGAACGGGCCAGACAGCTTGTGCAGAAGAATGCCGGCAGTCAGGCTACGCTTGATGAGGCACTGCAAAGCGAAGCACGCCAGCAGCTGGCAATCATCCAGCGCGAACAGTCGATCAGCGATTTCCCGATTCGCCAGGAACAGCTTGAAGCACGGTTGAGCAGGGCAGAGGCCACTCTGGCAGGGGCCAGGAGGAATCTCAACCGTACCAGTATAAGGGCCCCCTTTGATGGCAGGATTGCCAAAGTCATGGTCGCGACAGGAGATCGCGTAGTACGCGGCGGAAAACTTCTCGATATCTACAGTCAATCCGACCTCGAAGTCCGGGCACAGGTCCCATTCTCGCACGCTTCCGCAATGCAGCAGGCCATCAACGGCAATCAGCAGGTTCTAGCCCAGGCCATCCATGAAAATCAACGAATCAATCTGATACTGCATCGATTGACCTCTCTTGTCGAACAGGGTCAGGCTGGCATCGATGCCTTCTTTCGGACTACTTCCGTTCAATTACCCGCCCTCGGATCGACACTTGATATTCTGGTCGATATGCCGGTACTTGAGAATGTTGTTGTTGTCCCACCCGATGCGCTTTACAACGGAAATCGAATCTATGTTGTCGCTGACGGTACGCTGGTGCCAAGAGAAGTCAGTCAGCTTGGCATGCGCATCCATGAAAACGGGACTCAAACGATTATTCTCGATGGATCAGGATTCTCCAATGGAGAGAACATTCTCATCTCCCGCCTGCCTCGAGCGGTGAGCGGCATGCAGGTTCGGATCGTCGAGCAGCAGTAAACATGAATTTCGACAGTAACAGCCAAACAGGTAGTGGGGGAGGCCTGATCGGAATTTTCTGTAACCACCCGGTAGCTGCCAACCTGCTGATGGCGATGATGCTGATGTCGGGAATATGGGCAATCCAGCAACTCAATACCCAGTTTTTTCCCACTTATGAAGAGAACCTCGCCCAGGTCCGAGTCCTGTGGAGCGGGGCAAGTGCCGAGGATGTGCGGAACCTGGTCACCATAGCTCTTGAGCAGGAGCTTCGGGATGTCGACTCGCTCGAGGACATGACATCCACTTCGGCCGAGGGAGTATCTTCGATAACCCTTGAGTTCACCGAAGATGCCGACATGGGAGAAACCGTGGACAAAATCAAGGAACGGGTGAACGCCGCAAGAGGTTTGCCCCTGGAGGTCGAAACCCCGGAAGTTTCCCGGATTACCCGATATGAACCGGTCGGCCGTCTGCTCTTGACAGGTTCAGATTCGAACAGTGTGGATGAGTTGCGCAACCTGACTCATCAATTCAAAAGGGAATTGTTGAATCGAGGCATTGCAAAAATTGAAATTAACGGCCTGCCTGAAGAGCGGATTGCGATTGAAGTCCCGACCCATGAATTGAGACGTCTGGGCCTGTCGCTTGATGAACTGGGCAAGCGGGTAGCGGCATGGTCCAGAGATGTCCCGATGGGAATTATCGGTCGAGGACAGATATCCCGTCAACTTCGCTTTCAGGAACGACGGGAAACTGCAGCCGCCTTTGAAGAAATACCCATTATTGCCGACCAGCAGGGACGACTGCTGACACTCGGAGATATTGCGGAAATCTCCCGCAAACCCGAACCGGACCAGGAGACCATACGCTATCAGGGTCAGCCTGCCATAGAATTGACCATCAAGCGTACTGAAAAGGCAGACAGCCTTGAGTCTGCCGATATATTGTCAAGATGGGTGAATGAGACCCGACCGCTCCTGCCTGCAGGAATGGATCTGGTGCTGTTCAGCCAGAACTGGGAGTTGATCCAGGACCGCATCAACATTTTGGTCAAGAATGGCCTGAGCGGACTGGTACTGGTGGTGGCGATTCTGTACTTTTTCATGGCTTCCCGCGTTGCATTCTGGACAGCCGTAGGAATACCGGTCTCATTCATGGCCGCGCTGTTTATCCTGTATTTATGGGGGGGTAGCTTGAACATGATCAGCATGTTCGCCCTGATCATGGCACTCGGCATCATCGTTGACGATTCGATCGTGGTCGGGGAAGATGCCATGTCTCGTTATGCAAACGGAGCCGGATCAAGCGTCGCCTCACTCTCGGCGGCCAGGGGAATGATGTCACCGGTCTTTTGCTCGTCCCTGACCACCATCGCCGCCTTCATGCCGCTGTTTCTGGTTGGCGGGGTCATCGGCGCCTTCATGCATACCATCCCCCTGGTTGTGGTCTGCGTGATTATCGCCTCCCTGATTGAGTGCTTTCTTATCTTGCCGGGACACTTGACCCACTCGTTTCGGAGCATGGAGAAATACAGTCCGGGACGTTTTCGCAAAACGATTGACGAGGGTTACATCCGCTTCAGGGAAAATCTCTTCCGACCATTTACAGGCTTTGTCATCTCGAACCGCTGGAGCACGCTGGCGGTCGCCTTCTCAATCATGCTCGTAACGGTTGCCTGGGCGCAAAGCGGTCGAGTCAACTTCACATTCTTTCCATCCACCGAGGGCGATAGAATTTACCTGAACGTAGGATTTATTTCGGGAACAACCCCTTATCGAGTCAAGGACTATCTTGCCAATGCCGAAGAAATACTGTACGAAATTGAACGGGAATCGGGCGAAAAGCTGGTTGCATTACTGGTCACGCGATTGGGCACTACCGAAGGCGCAGAAAGATCAACCCAGCGAGGCGATCATCTAGGAGCAATCAGGGTTGAACTGGTTCCTCCCGACCAGCGCCAAACGCGAAACAGCGATATCATGCAGTCCTGGCGGAGTAAACTCAATCGGGATCCCGGAGTTGAAACACTGTCCTTGATTGACCAACGTGCAGGGCCGCCAGCGACAGACATTGATCTCAAGATTTTCGGGCAGGATATCGGCCAGATCAAGCAAGTCTCCGAATCGATCAAGAATGTCCTCTCGGATATGCCCGGAGTGAGTGGAATTGCTGACGATATTCCTTATGGAAAAGAACAGCTTGTACTGTCACTCAATCCCTCTGCGGAAGCTCTGGGCTTGACCATAGACTCGGTATCCCGTCAACTTCGTGCGGCTTATGACGGCTTTCTGGTCCAGGAACTGTCTGATGGATATGACGATCTGGATGTTGTCCTGCTTATCCCTGAACGAGAGAGCAACGCCTTGGCGAGTGTTTCAAGCATCGATATCGTCCTGCCCAATGGACGTACCGAGTCGATATCTTCCCTGGTCAATATTTCAACCAGGCGGGGGTTTGAAAACATCCGGCATTCCATGGGACGCCTGGCAATAACCATAAAGGCGGATGTTGACCATGATGTCAACAATGCCAATTCGATCGTGAAAGCACTGGAGGCCGATATCCTGCCTTCACTGGCTGCCAGGCATGGCGTTACATACTCCTTTGAAGGACAGCAGAGCACTCAACAGGAAACGCTAGGCGACATGCGGCTTGGTGGCATTCTCGCCCTGGTCATGATTTATCTCGTACTGGCCTGGGTCTTTGGTTCCTATGGCTGGCCACTGGTGGTCATGATCATCATTCCCTTCGGGTTTATAGGCGCATTGTGGGGCCATGTTCTCATGGACAAGGACATAACTGTCCTGTCCCTGTTCGGGTTCTTTGGATTATCCGGGATCGTGGTCAACAATTCGATCATTCTCCTGGTGTTCTACCAGCGATTCCGAAAAAGTGGGATGTCCGCCTACGACGCCATCGTTGAAGCGGCCTGCAGCCGATTACGATCTGTAATACTGACTTCACTGACCACGATCGGCGGCCTGACACCACTGCTTTTCGAGACCTCCATCCAGGCGCAATTTCTCGTGCCAATGGCAATCACGCTGGCATTTGGACTCGCCTTCTCAACACTTCTGGTATTGCTTCTGGTTCCCTCACTGCTGCTCATCTATGAGAATGCGCTTGTACACCTTGTTCCGGACTCGAAACAAATTGCGAATCAGGGCGGGTCACAAGAGGCTGGTGTCTGACCATTTCGGGTTTTCTTGAGCAGGTCGCTCACCAGGAACGCAAGTTCCACGGACTGTTCTGCATTTAGTCTCGGATCACAGTGAGTATGGTAGCGTTCTGACAGATTCTCTTCGGAAATGGCTCGTGCACCACCGGTACATTCGGTTACATTCTGTCCGGTCATTTCGACATGAATACCGCCGGGATGTGTACCTTCTGCCTTGTGAATTTCAAAAAAACTCTGGACCTCGGACAGGATATTATCGAAAGGTCGTGTCTTGTAACCGTTACTAGCGATGGTATTGCCGTGCATCGGATCACATGACCAGACAACTTTTCGGCCACCCTCTTCAATTGCCCGAATCAGTGGCGGCAAGCCGTTTGCGATCTGCTCATGACCGAAACGCGTAATCAGGGTCAGTCTCCCCGGTTCATTATGGACATTCAGTACTTCGGTCAAGCGAACCAGTTCCCCGGGGTCCAGACTCGGACCGCACTTGATTCCAATCGGGTTTTCTATGCCTCGGCAATACTCCACGTGGGCATGATCAATCTGTCGGGTGCGATCTCCAATCCAGAGCATGTGTCCTGATGTCGAATACCAGCTTCCACTGGTTGAGTCAATCCGTGTCAATGCTTCTTCATAACCCAGTAACAGGGCTTCGTGGCTGGTATAGAAACTGGTTTGTCGAAGCTGGTGATTGGCTTCCGTAGTAATTCCGATTGCCTTCATGAACGCCATGGACTCGCTGATACGTTCTGCTACTTCTTCATAATGTCTGCCTTGCGGTGAATCAGCCACAAAGGCAAGCATCCAGTTGTGTACATTCTCAAGCGTTGCGAACCCCCCATGCGAGAACGCCCTGATCAGATTCAGGGTAGCGGCCGACTGGCGATAGGCCATCTTCTGTCTTTCGGGATCCGGCACCCGGGCCTCGGCATCAAAGTCAATGCTGTTGACAATGTCCCCTCTGTAGGAAGGCAGGGTTATCCCATCCCGGGATTCCGTATCGGAAGATCTGGGTTTGGCAAACTGACCGCTGACCCGGCCAACCTTGACTACCGGACAGGAAGATCCATAGATCAGCAGAACAGCCATCTGCAGCATGACCCGGAAGTAGTCGCGTATATTGGCACTGCTATGCTCTGCAAAACTCTCTGAACAATCTCCGCCCTGCAGCAGAAATGCCCGCCCGGCACAGACTTCACCCAAACGTCTCTTGAGGGACCTTGCCTCACCGGCAAACACCAGTGCCGGCCATCCCGCTATCTGTTTCTCGACCTTGCAGAGCTGTTCCGGATCCGGATACTCGGGAATTTGGCATACCGGAAAATTTCGCCAGCTGTCAGGGCTCCACTTCAGGTTATTGCTCATACTGGCGGCTCCTTGGGGTAGGAAATCAGGTCATTGACGGGGGAATACCAGCCAGCAACCGAATCCATCCATATGTTGCAGTCCGGGTGTTGTCCCGGATTATTGTCGAGTGCACCCAATGGAGTGACTGCGATTTTTCGCTCAGGGCTGATTCGAGGCATGCCGGATCCACAAATTTCACAGAAGACTTGCGTAAAGTATTTCGCTTCCGGTAGTTTATAGGATTCAAGGTGCTCTTTACCACGGGTAAAGACCACTTCATCGTGTGCTGTAAAGCCATTGGTCGTGAATGCTGCGGAACGGGCTCGACGACATCGCCGACAATGGCAGTTGTATATTTTCCTGAACGGTGCCGTAACCTTGAATTCTATCCGTGTACACAGGCAACTCCCTCGCAACTCACCGGGCTCCATCAACCCTTCAACCCGAACGGAAACGACTGGAGAGTCGGTATCGGGCGGGAATTCATCATGTTTCGGGAGTTTGTCCGTGATGTTCAGCCATGGTGCCATGGATTCCGTGAAGATATGGCAATCCACCTCCGGACCATCGTCCTGGGAGCCAATCGGGATATAATAACAGGGATCATTCTCATCCTGATTTGGCACGACTGACCCGCACTTACTGCAGAACGAGCGCACCAGCATGGGTGAGGATCGATAGTCTCTCAACGTGTCGAGTTTGCCTGACCATCGAAAATGTTCAGAGGGGGTGAAGGCATAAGTGCCAAAAGCTGCTCCATGCATCTTTCGACACATGGAGCAATGGCAGTGGTAGACCGGCACTTCGACCGCGTCCGCTTCCCAGGATATGTTCTTGCAAAGACAGCTACCGCTATACATGGCTGAATCTCGTTTATTGCGGTATTTTAACTGACCTTCAAGCTCCTCTCACTTACCGGATATCCAAACATGAACCATTCTTCCTTCCAAACCACCCCCCGACCGGAACTGGTAATCCGTACCGAGGAGCTGAGCAGCATCCCCGATGATTACATTCGAATTGTCGACTTGAGGCCGGATTCTGAAATCAGTCACGACTTCATACCCGGGGCAGTAAGGCTTGGTTATGGGCAACTGGTCAGGAAAACCGGACCTGCCGAAGGCATGCTACCCGACCACAAGGCATTGATGGCGGTCATTGGCGATCTCGGCATTGATACCGACACCCGAGTGGTTGCCTACGACGAGAATTCCGGTATCCGTGCCACCCGGCTACTGTGGACGCTGCTTACCTGTTCGCATCATAATGTGGCATTGCTCGATGGCGGCATTGAAGCATGGAAGGCGGCAAGACTCCCGGTTCAGTCCACACCAGCCAAACCGGTCCCGAAACCCTATTCCTGCACTATTGATGAATCGACATCTGCAGAAATGGACTACATCATGGACTCCCTTCACAATGATGACCGATGCATTCTTGATGTTCGAAGCTGGGAGGAATATGCCGGAATCGACATTCAGGCGGCGCGGGGCGGTCATATTCCATCAGCGCGCCACTATGAATGGAAGAATGTACTTGATGCCCGTCAACAGCTGAGGAATCCGGATGAGATTCGATCGGAATTACTGGAAGACGGAATCGACCCAGACCTTGAGATTATTCCCTATTGTCAATCCAATCGTCGCTCTGCTCACATGTTCCATATTCTCAAATGGCTGGGATATCCTCGTGTTCGGGCCTATCAGGGTTCCTGGTCCGAGTGGGGGAATTCAGCATCAACGCCGATCGAAACATGAATGCATGTCATCGCTTCACGGCCATTAGCCCCGAGACACTGGCCAAGGAAAGTCTATTCGGGATTCCTGAACAAGACGATCTGGCCGATGAGGCAGTCTACCCGATCGGGGGAATCTGTGGGTCAGGAATCCATGCGATCTTCTTGCACAGTTTTCGGGGCGGGGGTGGGATGTCCATGGCCTGGTAGAGCGCGATCATTTCGACGTCCGGTTCGGTGGTCTTGCCAAGGTGCAGGATGCGCCGGCCCTCAGACCCTGAACCGGGACAGGCACTCCATTGTCGAACATGCATGTAGGCGGTGACAGCCAAATGCGGACTCCGCCTTCTATTCACAGCAAACCCAGGTGGTGGCAATGTACTTGATGCCCGACTCAAGTGTCCTGCCCCGATGCAGATGCGTCCAGAATGGAGGGAACAGGACAAGGGTGCCTTCCTCCGGACGCACGGAAACGTTCTGAAAATAAAATTCTGTTTCACCACCCGGTCCCGGGCAATTGTTCAAATACCAGATTGCAACCAGTTGACGTTTTGCAAACTGGCCGGGTCCGCCGTCAACATGCCAATGGTAAAAATCACCGATGCCGGTTTTTTGCAGGTTGTACCCAATGTCATGAAACCGATTCACCCCAAAAAAGGGATGCAGACCCGCAACCGCAGACAAGCCCTGCATCAGGGAATGCTTGAGTGTCTCATCGATATCCTTCCAGTCTTCTCTGCCACTAATCCGTAAATCCATTGAGCGCTTTATGCTGTCCTCCATGTTTGATTCCTGCCCAATACGTCCCTGAACCTGCTGGTCGGGGTTCGCTTCAAACCGGCGAATCATCTCCTGGCAGGTCAGGGGATCCAGTGCCTGCCGGTACTCGTAAATGAATGACCCCGGCCTGATTTCCCGAAATGTCCCTGAATTCTCCGATCCTGACAGCGAACTGGACTCGGACATTTCCCGTTACAAGTCCGCCGTGCAAATCCGCACAACGCCTGCATCATCCATCCGGTCGATTGCGGCCTGCTTCGAACCATCCATGTCAATGGCTCGACAGGCGTCTTCAATCAATACTACTTCAAAGCCCTGTCGTCTTGCATCAAGTGCTGACCAGGCAACGCAGTAATCGGTAGCCAAACCGGCAAGAAACAATCGACGGAATCCCCGATCGGCAAGATAACCCGACAATCCGGTTGGGGTTGCCTGATCATTTTCGGTAAATGCGGAATAAGAGTCTATGGCAAGCCGGAATCCCTTGCGAATAATGAGTTCAGCACCCGTAATATCCAGGTCGGCATGAAATTCTGCCCCGAAACTATCCTGAATACAGTGATCCGGCCACAATACCTGAGTCCCGTAATCAAGTTCAACGGTTTCAAACGGGGACTTGCCTGCATGTGCAGAGGCAAATGAACGATGACCGGCTGGATGCCAGTCCTGAGTCAGGATCCGATGGGGAAAACCGCCAACGAGCCTGTTGATGACAGGTACGACTTCCTCCCCGGCTGGCACCTCAAGGGCTCCGCCCGAACAGAAGTCGTTCTGCACATCAATAATGATCAGGCAGTCAGTAGTGTCTTTGATCATGTTGTTTCTGCGATTGGGACCGGATGGCCAGACTACGCCAAATCGGGCATGCTCTCATCATCGATTCAGGGATACACCGTTGGAATGAATGTCTGTGATTCCCAGTCTGAACGTTCATGCGTGTCGGTTGCCAGGCGACGTGGTGGAAGTCCAAGCGGTGCATCCAGTGTTTTCTTGTAGTTGAAGCTGCTCAGCAAGTGATGAATGCAGTTCAGACGCCCATGCTTCTTGATGTCCGAGTCGACAACATACCAGGGAGAAAAGGAAGTGTCCGTGTAGGCAAACATCGTATCCTTGGCTTTTGAATATTCGACCCACCGATCTCTTGCCGCAATGTCCATGGGGCTCAGCTTCCAGCGCTTGAGCGGATTTTTCAGTCTGGCCTGAAAACGCTTTTCCTGTTCGTCATCACTGACCGAAAACCAGTACTTGATGAGGCGAATTCCACTGCGTATCAGTAATTGCTCAAATTCGGGGCAGGAGCGCAGGAATTCCATGTATTCCTCATCCGAGCAAAACCCCATGACTCGCTCCACACCCGCACGGTTGTACCAGCTTCGATCAAACAGCCTGATTTCTCCGGCTGCGGGCAGATGCTCCACATAGCGTTGAAAATACCATTGTGTTCGCTCACGATCAGTTGGCGCCTGTAAGGCAACCACGCTACAGACCCGGGGGTTCATGACTTCAGTGATGCGCTTGATTACGCCCCCTTTTCCTGCTGCATCACGTCCTTCGAAAATGACCGCTGCCTTGACTCCTGTCTCGACAACCCATTCCTGCAATTTCACCAACTCCACCTGTAGACGGTTTAATTCCGCCAGATAGATATCTTCCCGGATAACACCATTCTTTCGGGTTTTGAATCTTTTCTTCATGAATAATCGGCCTGGTTTTCCGGAAAGATGTTCGTCGACATTGAATGGAAACAAGTATACGCAAGAACTTCCTGTCATGCGCACTGATTTTCCGGCACCCGCGCTCTATCATGCAATTTGGGAAAACTGATCGCAGGCGACAGCCAATTCATCAGCAGCACTGGATGCCGGTCAATTGATCACTCGATTTCGAGTACAATACCTACCCGTTCAACGCTACTTCAATCCTGCAATGAGCAAGTATACGCCAACTGAAATCCACCTCAATCAGCGCACACGAATTCTTACTGTCTCATTCGGCGATGAGAAATTCGAGATGAGCTGTGAATATCTCAGGGTCTTCTCGCCTTCGGCAGAAGTGCAGGGCCATGGACCGGGGCAGGAAGTACTTCAGGTCAACAAGGAAAACGTCAACATCGGATCGATTCAGCAGATGGGAAACTACGCCATCAAGCCGGTCTTCGATGACGGACACGATACCGGCATTTATTCATGGGATACCCTGTATCAACTGGGCAAATATCAGGAAGAGAACTGGGAGCACTATCTGTCCAGGCTTGCCGAGGCCGGATACGAACGCAAACTGGACTCTTGATCAAGAGCATTGCTTGAACGCCATCCCGATGCAACGAGAATGCGACAGTCAGGCCCACTTTGGCTACAGGTCGGTCAGTGAATCTGAAAAAACCCGTCTGGTCGGCGAGGTCTTCTCCTCTGTCGCCGAACGCTATGATCTGATGAACGATCTCATGTCATTCGGGCTACACCGGGTCTGGAAAAGTTTCGCAGTCAAACAAAGTGGCCTTCGCAAGGGCGATCGCGTGCTGGATGTAGCGGCCGGCAGCGGCGACCTGTCCATCCGGTTTGCAGGACGAGTTGGCGAGTCAGGTGAAATCGTATTGACCGACATCAACCCTGACATGCTTGAGCTTGGTCGCCAGAACATGGTCAATCACGGGCATCTTGGGAATGTTCGCTACGTGCTCGCCGATGCCGAAAGCCTGCCCTTTGAAAACTGCAGGTTCGACTGCGTTTCCATTTCGTTTGGTCTTAGAAACATTACCCGAAAGGAACTGGCCCTGCAATCCATGCGACGGGTGTTGAAGCCGGGCGGCAGGCTGATGGTGCTGGAGTTTTCCGACCCCACCAGCCCGCAATTAAAACGCCTCTATGATCAGTACTCATTCCGGGTCATTCCCCGAATTGGACAATGGGTTGCGAGCGATGAGCCGAGCTATCGTTATCTGGTCGAGTCAATCCGCCGCCACCCAGACCAGTTATCACTAAAATCCATGATGGAGAATGCAGGTCTGGATTCGGTACGCATCCACAACCTTGCCGGAGGCATTGTGGCTCTTCACACTGCAACCAGATACAGCTGAAATCAAGTGAATTCCCTGTGTAGACTACTTACCCTTGCCAGCCAAAGGCTTGCCGAGGCGGATCCGGGCACGAGAGCGCGACTTGGCAAACTGGAAGGCAGGGTTTTTCACTTGATTGTCCATGCCCCGGACATCAGCCTGTTTGTCGTGCCGACGTCCGATGGGCTGGTATTTCAATCCCGATCCGATCGCGATGCGGATGTTGTCCTGAGCGGTTCGCTTGAGGCTTTCGCCGTATATGGTCTTGGTGGTCTTGGGTTTCGCATTGAATCAGACAAGCCGGTTTCCATTCAGGGGGATCTCGAATTGGCGCAGACCTTCCGGCAGATTCTCGCCAAGATGGATCTGGATCGGGAAGAGCTGCTCGCCAGCATGATTGGCGATACTCCTGCCCGCAAGCTGAATGTCCTCATGACCTCGATGGTCCGGATGTTCGGCGATTCCGCCCGTCTGGCGCAAAAAAACCTGATCGAATACCTGCAGGAGGAAAAACAGATACTGGTCAGTCAGGCCGCGATGCAGCGACATGTTCATGAAGTCGATGCACTGAGATCCCGCCTTGATCGGGCAGAACTTCGCGTTGCGGCCCTCACACGGAAACCGGCCTTCCATCCGGCTAGACCGTGAAGACCGGCATGCGGGTTCGAATAACCATCCAGGATCTGTACCGTGTACTGCGTATTGTGCGGATTTGCACGAGACACGGTCTCGACGAGTTTGTTCATGCCCTGCAGCCCTTGCGCCCTTATGCATTTCTGTTCCGGCTTCTGCCCAGGAAAAGCGGTCTTGAACTATCCCGTGGAGAACGCCTGACCCGGGCGCTCAAGGAACTCGGCCCAATCTTCATCAAGTTTGGCCAGGTGCTTTCGACCCGCCCGGACCTGATCCCTCAGGACATATCGAAGCATCTGGCAGAACTTCAGGATCAGGTTGAGCCTTTTTCCACGGAACAGGCGATGTCCATCATTGAATCGGCATTCGGTGCGTCCATTGACACGCACTTCAAGAGCTTCGAGCGAGAATCGGCGGCCGCGGCATCTGTGGCCCAGGTCCACTATGCAACCCTGCATGACGGCACCGATGTAGTGATCAAGCTGATTCGCCCCGACATCAGGAAAACCATTGACAGGGATTTGGCATTGATGTGGATTATCGCCAAGATCGCAGAAGTGTACTGGCCCCAGGCAAAACGCTTCAGGCCGATGGAGCTTGTCGCAGATTATCAGCAAACCATTCATGATGAACTGGATCTCATGAGAGAAGCTGCCAGTACCAGTCAGTTCAGCGTCAACTTCAAGGACTCTACCGAGTTATATGTTCCAAAAATATTCTGGGACTTGACTTCACACGAGGTCATGGTCATGGAACGAATTTACGGCATTCCGATCCGCGATGTTGGAATGCTGGTCGAGGCCGGGATTGATCTACAGAAACTTGCGGAACGGGGTGTTGAAATCTTCTTCACCCAAGCACTTGATCACGGGTTTTTTCATGCGGACATGCATCCCGGCAATATATTCGTGCTGGAAGATGGCAGATACTGTGCGGTTGATTTCGGCATCATGGGGACCCTGAGTACTACGGACAAGCGTTATCTTGCCGAGAACCTGCTGGCTTTCTTCAATCGCGACTATCGCCGGGTTGCCGAAGCGCATATCATAGCGGGCTGGGTCCCGCCTGATACGAATGTGGAACACTTCGAGTCGGCCATCCGTACTGTTTGCGAACCGATATTTGCCAAACCCATTAGCGAGATTTCGTTTGGTGCCTTTTTTCTTGATCTGCTGCGTGTGGCCCGTCGCTTTGACATGCCGCTTCAGCCACAACTGATCCTGTTGCAGAAAACCATTTTCAATATCGAGGGTCTGGGTCGCCAACTGTATCCGAATCTCAACCTGTGGACGACAGCCAAACCATTTCTTGAAAAATGGACAACCGAACAATTTGGCCCCAAATCACTGCTCAAGACCGTGCGTCGTGAATTGCCCTACCTGGTCAATCATGCTCCTGAAATCCCGGGGTTGTTTCATCAATTGCTCTACAAGCTGAAAAACGAACAGGTGACGATCACTACCCGGGACAGGGAAATTCAAAACCTGAACCGCTCGGTACAGCAAGTGTATCGTGTGATCATCATGATTGCCTTTGGCATGTTCATTCTCGCCTTACTGTCGTTATTCCCGGATATTTTCACGACCATCGTAAGCACAAGATGGGGAGGAATCGCATTGTTTCTGGGTATAGTAACAATATTCCTGGCAATCAACTTGAAACGCCCACGAGAATGACTCGCCCATAATCTGACAACTGCCCATGCCAACGCCTGTATTTCAATGGGATGATCCGTTTGATCTGGATACCCAGCTTACTGAAGAGGAACGCCTGGTCCGCGACAGTGCACGCAAATTCTGTTCTGACGTCTTGATGCCGAGCATTGTCGAAGCCAATCGCAACGAATATTTTGACTCTAAAATCATGCGCCGGTTCGGGGAACTGGGCATGCTGGGGTCGACACTTCCAGTGAAGTACGGGGGCAGTGACCTGAGTCATGTAAGTTATGGGCTGATTGCACGTGAGGTCGAACGGGTAGACAGCGGATATCGCTCAGCCATGAGCGTGCAGTCCTCACTGGTCATGTATCCGATATTCAGTTACGGATCCGATGCCCAGAAACAGAAGTATCTGCCAGCGTTGGCGAAAGGATCCTCGATCGGGTGTTTTGGGCTGACCGAGCCCGATCATGGATCAGATCCCGGCAGCATGAAGTCCCATGCACAACGGACCGCTGACGGTTATCTTTTAAATGGCTCCAAGGCATGGATCAGCAATGCTCCGGTTGCCGATGTGGCTGTGGTGTGGGCAAAACTGGACGGGGTCATCCGCGGCTTTATTCTTGAACGCGGGATGGATGGATTTGAGACCCCGAAAATTGAAGGCAAGATGAGTTTACGGGCATCCACGACCGGTGAGATCGTGATGACCAATTTGCTCGTCCCTGAAGAAAACCTGTTACCGGGTGTAGACGGACTCAAAGGACCATTTGGGTGTTTGAACAAGGCTCGTTACGGGATTGCCTGGGGTGCGATGGGGGCAGCTGAATTCTGCTGGCATTCTGCACGCCGCTATGCGCTGGAGAGAGTACAGTTTGGAAGGCCGATTGCACAGAATCAGCTGGTCCAGAAAAAACTGGTGGATATGCAAACGGAGATCACCCTGGGCCTTCAGGGTGCATTGCGACTCGGTCGCTTGATGGATGAAGGTGCGTGTCCGGTTGAATGTGTCTCCATGATGAAGCGCAACAACTGTGGAAAAGCCCTTGAGATTGCCCGTATCGCCCGGGATATTCATGGCGGCAATGGTGTTTCTGACGAGTACCATGTGATGCGGCACATGTGTAATCTTGAATCGGTCAACACCTACGAAGGCACTCACGATATTCATGCCCTGATTCTTGGTCGTGCACAAACCGGACTGCAGGCTTTTTGTTGATTCCTGAAATAGACAAACCGGCTGACATGCAACTCCTGCTTCGCTAGACTTGTGTTATAAACCAGGTATCAACAAGATTATCAAATCAACACCTTTTCAAATGATGTCGGAAACAGGTTCATGCCAATCCAAAGACCGGATCGAGAAAATTCGGCGTACCACCGTCGGCATTGACATGGAACATCTTCTCGCAACCGGTGAGAAATCCCGGCGAGTTTATCTCGACAGCACGGCCAGCACTCTCCAGCTTGGTGTAGTCAGAGATATCATTGCACAATACACTCCGTATTATGCAAACACCCACACCACTGTCCATTTCAACGCAAAACTCTCAACCCATGAGTATGAGTGGGCACATCAGGAATGTCTCCGGTTTGCCAGGGCCGATCCTGAAACGTATGGCTGCTTTTTTGTCGGTAGCGGCACTACTGGAGGAATCAACCGTATTGCCCGAACTCTCTGCATAAAACGCCCTGAAAGGGATATCGTGATTACCTCAATCATGGAACATCACTCCAATGATCTACCGCATCGAAAGCACTTCGGCAAGGTGATTCATATCCCTGTCGTGGTTACGGAAGAGGGAATGGGCGCGGTTGATCTGGATGCCCTGAGAAGAACACTGGCACAATATGGCAATCGGGTGAATTATGTAGCAGTGACCGGCGTATCCAATGTAACCGGGATTGTGAACCCGATTCATGATATCGCCGAGATGTCGCATGAATATGGCGCCTTGATTCTGGTCGATGCTGCGCAAATGGCAGCCCATCTGCCTATCCAGATGTCCGGACACGAAAACCCAATGCGTGACATCGACCTGCTGGCCATGTCCGGGCACAAGATTTATGCTCCTTCCTCGCCCGGTGTTGTAATCACCAGAAAGGAATTATTCAGCGATGTTGAGCCGGACGAGGTTGGGGGAGGGATGGTTGACGATGTGTACACCGAAGATTACCTGTACACTGGTAATTTTCCTGATCGAGAAGAGGCC
>JAJEAV010000003.1 GCA_022822625.1 Gammaproteobacteria bacterium
GCAGACCGATACCGCTGCCACTACGTCAAGGTCAAGGTGCTGGAATATGCGGACGAATCCCTGTCGATCCATCACGGACCACGGGAACTGGCACGCTACGACAACCAGGGACAACTGGTGGTAAAGTATGCACCTGCCGCCGCGTAATGTCCGCCGCGCGCGGCCACTCCTCCCAGGGGGAGTGATCGTCAATAGTGGACAATCTATTTGCTATACAACCGGACAGTTTATGCGCTCGCAACAGTCGATATTCGTGCACTTAGGTATTTGTATGGGTTCACTATGTATAATGGAATGGTTCGTCCCCACCAAGCCGGACTAGTCCGTCAAATAGTATCCGTCAGAAAACCGATGAACCTGCACAATGCGAAGGAAATTGTGTACGATAATCCAAATGTGAAACATAAATGAATTTCCAACCGTATGGTGACTGGAGAAATGAAACGAGATTTGGGGTATATGATTGATCTGCTTCGCAGGTTTGAAGAATAGGATGACTGTTATCTGACTTTTCCGAAAACTATTGATATGGATCAAAAGGAATTTCATCATATCGAGCTTCTATGTGATGAACGAATGATCCAGAAAATATACGATCATTCATACCACATTACGAAATGGGGACATGATTTTCTTGATCTTACAAGAAAAGACAAACTGCAGCAGATAAAGGACGAACTAAAAGAAGATTACGGAAATACACCGATGGAAATTATCGTATCGGTAGGTCGTAAATTCCTAGAGAAAAAACTAGGGATATAATGACCGTCGAAAAAATGGCAACTATCGCATCAAGGAGCCGAACACTGACATGTACTGAAAAGAAGTATCGTGATCTTGCAAAATCAATTCTCACCAGCCTCCAGAAAAAACGATTTTGTTTTTGATCCATTTATTAGCAGTGGTACGACTGCTGTTGTTGCAGAAAAGCCCGGTCGGCAATGGAGCGGTATTGGTGTTAATATGGAATACCTGTGCTAAGCGAAAAAAGAATTTGCAATGCTCAGAGCGACCCAGCAATCAGGGTTATAGTGATGGCGTATTCTGGGAACGAAACTCCCTGCCCCAGCAACGCAAGACCTCTTTTGCCGGAAGACAGTCCGAGACTGGTTGAGAAGGCCTGTTCGAGTGAAATCAAGATTCTATTACAAAGAACACCATGAACAGGTGGCTATTGATATAAGGGAATATATCAACTCATTGGGTAGCTTCCTTGCTCCTGAAACAGCCAACAGCCCAAGAGCAGTCAGAGATTCTTCGCAAGATTGTACCTGTAGACGATGTTCAGGTTGATTCCGATTTTATCCTTGTTGAAATAAGAACTATGTCAACTGAATTCGGCCGTAATCGGGAAGAAGAATTTAATTTTGCGCTACGTGATGTTCTGCGGGAAACACGTGTACGATGGAAGACCGCACCCTCCCCCATAAATGCAGAGCAGACGGGGGTTTTATCAGGAAAGGAGAATGCCGGAAAACGTCCAGATATTCTGATCGTCGAACCGCGGTTTCCTCCTGTAGTCATCGAATGTTCGTTCAGTGCATCCGATGCAAATCAAGACGCACAATCAAGACTGGGCTTGTCCGTTGCGAATGGTTTTTCCGAAATCAAGACAGCGCTTTCCGTACACATTCCAACATTGTTCCAGTCCTCCCAATCTCCGATGGATGAGTTGGCAGGAGGAACCAGTATTGGCTATGCTTTATACCACAAGACCGAGGAAGGAATCCGCCGATGGCCTGATCAGGGTTTCATCAAGGGAAGCGTGCAGGACATGACTTCTCTTCTTTCCTCGGCAATACTGCCAAAAGAAGACATTGAACGTGTGGCTGCCGAGGTAGCGAACCTGGTTAATCAGGCAAGTAGCTGTCTTGAATCCCTACCGCAGTCTACGCACAAGAAAATAGACGAATTGACCAAGCGGGGATCGCTTCTGATGAGCCTGAAAACGGCAATGGTATTGTGGCTGAATGCACTGCTGATTCAGCAACGATTACACATGCAGGAGGTCCAACACGCCCCCGCTCTGGATTTTAGTCCAAGCCCATTACCGTTGCACACGCAACAAGTTGAGATATGGAGAAAAATTCAGGAATCAAACTGGAGAGCGATTTTCGATCCAGCTATCGAGGTTCTCGAGATTGTTGGAAACTCTGATTTGCAGTCGACCGGTCAGGCACTGAAACATCTGATAAATGCCGTGCAAAAAATCGAGATGGCGGGATTGGGACTGCATATTAATGTCGGTGCCGAGCTCTTTCCCAAGCTCAGTGAGGACCGGAAGCAGGCAGCGGCTTTCTATACACAGTCGGCAACTGCCGAATTACTGGCCAGCCTGACGATCCGCCACAGTGATCTTTCGTCAGATCGATGGTCGCATGGAGATGTTTTTAAAGATCGTTGCATGGCAGATCTGGCTTGCGGTACTGGAACGCTGCTGAGGGCTGGGTACAAGAGAATCCAGTCTTTCCATGAAATGAACGGGGGAAGCATCGAAAGCGTTACCCAATTGCATCGCGGGGCAATGGAATCAGGAATGATCGGTACGGACATAAGCCCAATTGCAGCGCATCTTACCTCTTCATCCCTGGCTGCGATCGGGATGGGCGAGCCTTACGGTGAAACCCGAATCGGATGGATGAATGTTGGTGGACAAAAAAGTCACACGGGATCGCTTGAATACTTCCACCGTCCAAATCAGGAAGACATGATGGGGCGAGTTGCGGGGGGACATTCTCACGGTGACGGCCGAAACAAGAATTACTCTGTTCAGATTGATGACAACAGTATTGACTGGATTCTGATGAATCCTCCCTATTCAAGGACAAGGGGTGGTCAAAGTGCATTTGATATTATAGGGCTGTCGAAACAGGAACGTATGTCCTGCCAGAAACGCTGGGGGACGCTAATAAAGGGCAAACCCTGCAATGCAAGGGCTGGAATGGCAGCTTCCTTTCTTGCCCTCGCCAAGGATAAGGTGAAACCGGGAGGAAGGATTGGGTTTGTGTTACCGCTTACCGCGGCATTTGCCGATTCATGGACAGAAACAAGAAAAATGATCGAATTGGAATTTGAGGATATCGTCGCAGTTGTTGTGTCCTCTGGGCAGGCGCTGGGAGAAGATGCCTTCTCGGCAGACACGGGGATGGAGGAAATGCTACTCATCGCAACTCGCAGGATGCATTCCTCTAGCGGAATGGGAGAGGTAGGGGTGAAGTGCGTGACCTTGAATTCCCCCGTCACCCGACTCGGTGAAGCTGGCGAAATTGCCAGAGCCATCACGAATACGATTGAACATGTTTCGGCAAATAGCCCAAGCCGCCCGATTATGATTGCGGAAGAGGAAATTGGCGTTGTCTGCAATTTTGCTTCTCAATCAGATGGGGCTCCCTGGGGAATGCTGGGTACCATACACTCGGACTTGGCAAATGCCGCTATGAGCCTGACCCATGGACGATTGGAGTTTCTCAACGCATCCTTGTCATTGGAATGTCCAATGACAACTATTGGGCAGTTGTTTCAAGTTGGTCCAACCCATCATCTCATTGGTCATATTAGCGGTAATAGTAAAATTGGCGCATTTGAAATGTTTCCTGTTGCAAGCGAGACGGATGCGATAGGCAATGACAGATCCCTATGGGCTGCAGATGCATCATCGCAATATTGTCTCGTTATATCACCAACGCACAAGGGAGTACCGGCCAATGATGGTTGCGATACAATGCGGGCAAGGCAGGGGAAGTTGTTCTATGCCCGCAACATGCGTTGGACATCCCAGTCCCTGCTGACTGCGGTGACCAAGCATGAGGTCATGGGCGGGCGGGCGTGGACCGCACTACAACATGATGATTTGCGAGTCTGCAAAGCGTTCGCCCTTTGGGCGAATTCATCGCTGGGTATGATCATACACTGGACACGTGGACAGCGGACACATTCCGGAAGATCCACAACACAAATCGGTGCGTTGGGACAAATGCCCTGCGCTGGCTTGGATCAACTGGATGATGTAGCACTGAATTATGCTGCATCAAGATTCGATGAATTGGCTGGGTGCCGACTATATCCGGCCTGCCAAGCCCATGCAGACAAGACGAGGGACGAAATTGATTCCGCAGTGGGTCATATTATCGGACTTCCCCAAAGTGCAGTGGATGTGATCGAGGAATTGCGATGGCTGTGGTGTAATGAACCATCGGTCCACGGACATAACCAGCAGGCATTAAAGCAGTTAGCGACCAGATGAAACGAGACCCCAGTTCCATTATGAAGCACAACACCCTGTGGAGGCTGGTCATCATTGAGTGCTGATATTCCCACTCTAATTTCGCTGGTTTGACCATTATACGGCACGTCCCTGAAATGATCCGGGGTCTGTGCGATTTCCGAAACTATATCTGCCCCTACGAACAAGTGAACTCTGGCTTCACACCGGATAAACACATCTTCAGGTTATGTCTTCAGGTTCTGAAATCTGCTATGGCAATCTTGGCTTGGGAATGTCCATGACCTCTATCCCTGTCAATCCAGAACTTCTGCGTTGGGCGCGTAAGCGCGCCGGGATGACGCAGAATGATTTGACTACAAGGTTCAAGAAACTAGTTGAGTGGGAAAGCGGAGAGATTCGGCCTACCCTCAAACAGTTAGAAAGTTTTGCTTCTACTGTCCACGTACCGTTCGGCTACCTTTTTTTGACGGAACCTCCCGATGAGCGTCTTCCAATTTCCGACTTTCGTACTGTAACGGACGTGGTAAGTGCCAGACCTAGCCCAGCCCTGCTTGATACAGTTTACACCATGCAACGGCGTCAGGAATGGCTTCGTGAATATCTGATTGAAAACGACATGGAACCGTTAGCCTTCGTAGCCAGTGCTAATCTCTCTGATGCCCCAGAAGTGGTAGGTCGTGAAATGAGGCGCGCTCTCGGTTTGGAAGAAGGTTGGGCAACGGGAGTTAGCACTTGGCGGGATGCCGTGAATGAAATACGCCATATGATAGAGAATCTTGGCGTGATGGCAGTAATCAATGGCGTAGTCGGAAACAATACTTATCGACGCTTAAGTGTGACGGAGTTTCGTGGGTTTGCACTTACAGATTATTACGCGCCCTTGATCTTTGTAAACGGTGCTCATTCGAAGTCTGCACAGATATTCACTATAGCTCACGAATTGGCGCATATCTGGCTCGGCAAAGCAGGACTTTCCGGTTTCGAAAAACTGCTCCCTGGCAGTACCAATGTGGAAGATTGGTGCAACCGCGCAGCGGCTGAGCTACTCGTGCCATCGCAAGAACTCCATATACGCTGGAAACAGGTCAGACAACAATTGAAGCCCTTTGAGGCTATTGCACATTCGTCCAAGGTTAGCCCCATAGTAGCTGCCCGCCGAGCATTGGACCTCAAACTCATTGAACGTAGCGCCTTCTTTGATTTCTATAATGACTACACCAAGATTGAACGAGAAAAGGGTACGAAGTCGTCCGGTGGAAATTTCTATAGCAACCAGAACGCTCGTATAGGCAAGCTTTTTGCAAGCCGTGTAATAAAGGCCGCGATGGAAGGACAATTAGGGTTCAAGGAGGCATACCAACTGACTGGTCTACGAGGTGGGACATTCCAAGACTACGCCCATCAACTGGGCTTCGGGATATCCTGATGGCTGGTCAGTTCTACCTTGTAGACTCCGATGTCCTAATTACAGCAAAGAACCTCTACTACGCTTTCGACATTTGTCCCGGCTTCTGGGAATGTCTCCTCCACCACCATCAGCAGAACCGTGTGTTCGCGTTGACCGGGTGCGCAACGAACTACTCTCCGGTCGCAAAACCGAGGACCTTGTTCAATGGGTGCGTGGTGAAGTTCCAAGAAAATTCTTCCTGCCAGTAGACAACGTCGAGGTAGGTCGCGTTTATACGGAAATCATGCAATGGGTTCAACGCCATCCAAACTACTTTGATCAGGCAAAAGCGGAATTCGCTACAGGTGCAGATGGTTGGCTTGTAGCATGTGCAAAGGCGCACGATGCAATTGTCGTGACAAATGAACAACCTTCTCCAGAGTCCCGTAGGAACGTTAAGTTGCCGGATGTCTGCGACAAGTTCAATGTAAATTGTGAAACCGTTTTTAATATGCTTCGAACACTGCAAGTACAGTTTCGAATGGACAGAAACAGTTGAACAAGCAAGATTCTAACCTAGGTTTAACTATAGCATTAACAGATTGATTTTGAAAAAAATAGTGTTGTCCAATGACAAATGAGCCTGAACGAAAAGCGGTATTCCACCGTGAAGTGAGCCTGTAGGGGTCGGATTTTTCCATTTCGGTTCCGGGG
>JAJEAV010000045.1 GCA_022822625.1 Gammaproteobacteria bacterium
AGAAGTAAATCGTTGCAGTCAACACGCCGCTACTGCCCTGTAACCTGCTGGCTGTCAATGCAGCTGCTGGAGGCATTCCGGCAAACAACATGGCCGGAATACACTCTGGCAGTCCGGTACCGATCATGCAGGCATTGCCACCCGGATGGTGGTTGAGAGACTGGTGAACGGGCAGGGAAAGCCCCGGCACGACCATGGACGTGAGAAACTCATCGAAAAAGTCTGGAAATGGAAAGAAGAATCAGGCGGAACCATCACGATTTCACTTCCAGTGCCGGTAGCCCCGATTCCCATTTAAGGATTAGGGGTATATACCGCAGTTGCAATCGTTAAATTGCTCTCGATTTTCGGAAGGCAGGGACTCGATGCGGGTACTGTACCTGTCTGCGAATCTGTGCTCAAGCATGAAGTTGTCAAGTCAACCAGTCCTGTTCTCAGCACAGATTTGCAGATATTCGGCGACCACATTCCTGATTCCATACTCGATACATTCGACGATCAGGGCATGGCCAATTGAGACCTCGAGAATACTGCCTATCGCAAGAAATTCAGACAGGTTTTCGAGATTCAGGTCATGTCCGGCATTGACTCCGATGCTGGCGAGCCGGGCAGCCTGAACAGCTTCACCATAGGCGGACAGTATTGTAAAGCGGTCATCCCCATGATAACTGCTGGCATAGAGTTCCGTATACAGCTCGACTCGGTCAGCACCAATTCTTGACGCCGCCTCAACCTGCAGAGGGTCCGGGTCCACAAACACGGAAGATCGGATACCGGCACCACGCAACCGATCCAGCACCGGTACCAGTATTGATGATGAATTCTCGATATCCCACCCGTGATCAGAGGTAATTTGCTCTACGGTGTCAGGCACCAGTGTGCATTGATCCGGCTTGATCTCGCATACCATATCGAGAAAATCCCGGGATGGATATCCCTCTATATTGAATTCGACCTGCTCACGAAATCTGCAAATTTCCGAGAGTGCCTCGACATCAGTACGACGTGTGTGACGTTCATCCTGTCTCGGGTGAACAGTTATCCCACCAGCACCCAATGCCATGAATCGCTCGGCAAATTCAGTAACGCTCGGATAGTCCCTGCCCCGCGAATTTCTGAGCAATGCAATCTTGTTTAAATTTACGCTAAGCCGTGTCATCAATATGCCACAGGTCGATTTCCACGAATTCCGAGGCCTTCCAGTCCGGCGCAAAACCCAGTACTTTTGTTGTACTTCCCAGATTTGGATTGAACAGCCGATTATGCCAATATGCAGCCTGATACTTTGGGTCTGTTCCGGGAATGTCCCTCATCCGGCAGTCAATGGTATAACGCTGATTGCCCTGTTCAAAAACCAGACAACCCTCACCCGCCTTTGCCATTCGCTCAACAAAAGTACTCCCTGCAGGGTAGACTGCCACCATCTCATCAGAGAACTCTTCAGGAACTTGATAGTAGTACTCCGACAACAACTTGATTGCCTGTTGATAACGATCGGCAGGATCTTGGGTTTTCTGATAGATGTACTTGAATTGCCGAATCAAGTCGGTACTTTCGGATTTGACCGGAATCACGGTCACATCTCCGGCATCCTGATTCTTCACTATCAAGCGTGGACGCATACCGTGTGATGGTCTGCCCTGATCCTTGCGAACCGAGTATTGTCGAATTCTACATTGCCAGCGAATAAACTGTCTTCTTAATTCGTCTGGACTCACTGTAGAACACGATTATCAATCACGGCCATGCCCGCAAAAGCAATATGCCGTTGACTGTCTATGGCTCCGCTTCACTATCGAGTAGAGAGCGGGAAATAATTCAGAATTTTGAATAGGCCCGCATTAAATCAACCATTGGATGGGATTTCGACATTTGAAACTTGACCAGCAACTCGCGTGCGATCATGTCCCGATCCTGTTGAGTGTCTGGCAGTTCAATGTCTTCCGGGATGGTCACCCAGCCGTTGATATTTCGATCGAATACCGCAGCACTACCCTCTTCATACCCCATGTGGACATCCTCGAGCCAATTCAGGTCAGACCAGCCCATGACCTCCATGTACTTTTTGAGAAAAGGTGGACATCGATCCATGTCTGGCACCAGATTTACATCGTATCGATATCCGATATGCTGTCCGATATCCTTCTCGCGGTCGGAATCAAGACCATCTGATTCAAGATATCTGTCTATGTTTTCTGTCATCGGTTGTTCCTCCCCTAGAAGTGTGTCATGTCAGGATGACCCTACGGTATGCTGGGTTCCGGCAAGCGGAACCTGTGCGAGCGCCGAGGCCTCCATCGTCAATGCCGCCAGATCTTCCGGCTCAAGCGAATGAATATTGGTTTTCCCGCATGCACGGGCAAGCATTTGTGCCTCAATCGTCAGGGTATGCAAAAAGTTGTAAACCCGTTCTGCGGCATCATCAGGATTCAGGCGTTTTCGCAATTCCGGATCCTGCGTGGCAACCCCAACCGGACATCTTCCTGTGTGACAATGATAGCAATAACCGGCTTCAACGCCCATTTCCTTTTCAAAATCGGCTTCCGGTATGGCCTTGTTGCAGTTAAGGGCCATCAGAACCGAATGACCGATTGAAACTGCATCCGCTCCGAGTGCCAGCGCCTTGGCAACATCACCACCATTTCGAATACCACCGGCATAAACCAGCGAAATATCGCCGGACTTTCCCACATCTTCAAGAGCTCGTCGTGCCTGACGGATTGCCGCAATTCCGGGTACGCCCGTCTCCTCGGTTGCCAGGTGCGGTCCGGCACCAGTGCCCCCTTCCATGCCATCAATATAGATCGAATCAGGCCCCGTCTTGGCAGCCATGCGCACATCATCGTAAACTCTCGCTGCACCCAGTTTCAGCTGAATGGGCACCTCTCCATTGGTAGCTTCACGAATTTCGTTTATCTTGAGAGCCAGATCATCCGGGCCCAGCCAGTCCGGATGGCGCGCCGGAGAACGCTGGTCAATCCCGGCCGGCAACGAACGCATCTCGGCAACCTGATCGGTAACTTTCTGACCCATGAGGTGTCCGCCTAGTCCAACCTTGCATCCCTGACCAATAAAGAACTCCACACAGTCAGCAAGTCGAAGGTGGTTGGGATTGAAACCATAGCGTGACTGGATGCATTGATATATCCATTTTTCAGAATAGCGCCGCTCATCGGGAATCATGCCCCCCTCTCCTGAACATGTCGCAGTACCGGCCATGGTTGCACCTCTAGCCAGGGCAGTTTTCGCTTCGTAGGAGAGAGCACCAAAACTCATGCCGGTGACATAAACCGGGATATCAAGCACCAGTGGGCGCTTGGCCTTGGGACCGATCACCGTCTCGGTCAGGCATTTTTCACGATATCCTTCGATAACGAATCGCGTAAGCGTTCCGGGCAGGAAGGTCAAATCGTCCCAGGTCGGGATTTTCTTGAAGAGAGAAAAACCCCGCATCCTATACCGACCAAGCTCCGACTTGATGTGAATGTCATCAATCACCTCTGGTGGAAAGATAAAGCTTTTACCGAGGCGGTTGACATCTCTATTGAGTTTCGACATGAATTTTTTCCTCTTGGACGGTGTTGATCAAAGAACCAGCTTTTTCTCGGTCGGTTCGAGATTGTCATAATTCCACAGCTGTTTTCCAGCCACAAATTTCTTCATGTTGGAAATGCCACATACAGGCTCAATATCGTACATGCCGAGTTTGTCGGTTAGCCATTTGAGCTCGTTTTCGGTCATCTCGCCGGGTACGCAGTCAACACCCAGATCTTCGACTTCACCACCAACATAAATTGTTCCGTCGTACATCGAATCACCAAGATTCTTGCCGGCATCGCCGCAGATAACCATCCGCCCCCGCTGCATCATGAATCCGGAAAATGCCCCGCTGCGACCTCCGATAATGATGGTTCCGCCCTTCTGGTCAATTCCTGTTCTGGATCCGACATCGCCCCGGCAAATCAGGTCTCCGCCACGCATGGCCGCTCCGAATGTAGAACCGGCATTTTGCTCAATAAGCACGGTACCGGCCATCATGTTTTCTGCACAGGACCAGCCGACCCGGCCACTGATGTGTATATTCGGCCCGTCAATCAACCCACAACCGAAATATCCGAGACTGCCGGCAAAATTCAGTTTCAGACGATTGAGAATGCCTACGCCCAGTGCATGCTTGGCCTGGGGATTATTGACGGTAATCGATCCGACACCCTGTTGCATCAACTCGCGGATTTTCAGGTTGACTTCGGTTGACGACATGGGCTCTGCATCAAACTCTGCATGATTTTCGAAATCAACATCGAACGACCAGGGATAGGTATAGTTCTCTTCCTCGCTGGCACTGAAGAACCGTTGTTGGGTTCGACCAGCCAGCTGCTCGGTATGCAGCCCCATGTCATGGGATTTATGCATTATGCTTGCCATACTTTCACCTCTCCGTGATATGGGTCCCAGGTCTCGATTTCATTTGGGAAAATACTGCGGATTGCGACTTCTTCGGAAGCAAGGCCCACAAAGTCATCGCTCTCGTAAAGAACCATCGGCTTGGCGGCCATGACATCCTTGGCCATGCCCAGTTGATCCGAAGTTGCAACCAGATAGGTAAAAACGCCATCGAGTTCGTCAACTGAGCGAATCATCGCCGACTCGAGATCTTCGTTGTCAGCCATGCAGTCAGCGATAAACACCGCAATCAATTCCGAATCGCAGTTCGACATGAATCGATGTCCACGCCTCTCCATTTCCCTGCGCAGGGTCCAGTAGTTCGTCAGTTGACCATTGTGGACGACCGATACATCACTGAACGGGTATGCCCAGTACGGATGCGCGGATCGTATATCGACATCCGACTCGGTGGCCATGCGTGTATGACCGATCGCATGCGTACCCTGAAAGCTTCGCAATGAATACTGATCGGACACGGTCTCGGCATCACCCAGGTCCTTGACTAGTTCAAGCGCCTTTCCGATTGAGAGAATTTCGACCCCATCAATGTCCTCCAGATAGTCAGCGAGATTGCGCATATTGCCACTGAATCGAAATACATAGCGCCAGGAATACTCTGTCGCCGAGTCAGCCACTTCAATGGAAGCACCGAGTTCCGCCAGTCTTGCGTCGGCCTGCTGTTTGCGCTTGCGGATAATGTCCTGCATTCCAAAGCCCTTATCCATGTCCTCCTGTTCCGCAGCCTTGAAACGCAGCACATACTGATCGGGAGTGGCATTGCCATACAATGCAAAACCCGTCGAATCGGGGCCTCGATGCTTTAGCGACTGGAGCATGGACGTCATTTCTGCTCCGATGTCCGAACTGTTTCCGCGGTGTATCAATCCTGCAATACCACACATATATATTGTCCTCAATCAGTGATCAAAATGTTTACTGCCGTATCGACCCAATCAACCGTGGGTCTGGCACCGAATGCATAATTTCCAGATACAGGTTCAGGGCAGACAATCCAGATAGGTATCCATATCCCAATCGGTTACCGTTGACATGAATTTCTCCCATTCATCATTCTTGTACCAGTGATAAACCTTATACATCTCACCGGGCATGGCCGACTTGATGACTTCATCCTGCTCAAGCTTGGCCAATGCATCGCCCAAGGACATCGGAAGCTTCTTGACCTGCTTGCCGGCTTCCATGGCCTCATAGATATTTCGTTCTTCCGGCTCACCCGGGTCAAGGTTATTGCTGATTCCATCATCAAACGCCTTGAGCAAGGCCGCACCCATCAGATACGGATTCACCATGGAATCAACGGCTCGATACTCGAAACGTCCTGGTGCGGAGACCCGCATGCCGGTGGTTCGATTTTGATAACCCCAGTCTGCGAAGACCGGTGCCCAGAATCCAGTATCCCACAAGCGCCGATAGGAATTAACGGTTGAGCAGCCAATTGCCGTCAGGGCTCCCAAGTGAGCCATTACTCCACCCACAGCCTGCAATCCAATCTTGCCGGGTTTTTGCGGGTCGTCGGTGTCGGGCATGAAAGTGTTGTCACCACCTTCCAGATAACTGAAACTGTCCTCAAGTCCCGGTAGCGACTGCATGCCAAGCGGGTTGACTTTTTCGACACCACCGGTCCACAACGACAGGTTGTGATGGCATCCCGATGCTGATACACCCATGAATGGCTTGCTCATGAAACAGGCAATCAGGTCATGCTCACGCGCTACCTGTGCACAGATTTGCCGATAGGTCGACAAGCGGTCGGCATTGCGCAATACATCGTCGAACTGCCAGTTCAATTCCAGCTGGCCCGGGGCATCCTCATGGTCCCCCTGAATCATGTCAAGACCCATTTCCCGAGCATAGGTAATTGTCTGCATGGACACCGGACGCAAGGATTCAAACTGATCGATATGATAGCAGTACGGGTTGGAATAGCCCCCATCCGGTTTGCCGTCTGCGCCGCGCTTTAACCACATCATTTCAGGTTCAGTACCGGCGCGCAAATGCAGCCCGTTATGCTTGGCCTTGAATTCCTCGTGGATGATGCGTAGATTGCCACGACAATCCGATTCGAGATGACCGCCCGGGTTTTCTCTCTCCTCGCGGTTTCTGAAACAGGTACAGTAAACGCGGGCAACGCGCTTGTCCCACGGCAATTGGCAAAACGTCTCCGGGTCGGGAATCCCGACCAGTTCGGCAGCTTCCGGACCGTATCCGATATAACTGCCGTGACGGTCAATGAACAGGTTGGCGGTGGAACCGTACACCAGCTGGAACCCTCGCTCGGCTGACCGCTCCCAGTGGTCTGCAGGGATACCCTTGCCGACAATACGGCCGGTTACGGAAATAAACTGGTAATAAATGTATTCGATTCCCAGTTCGTTGATTTTTTCACGAACCTGTTTGACGAGATCCGCCCGACCCGGTTGATTGACATGACGTTCCAGATCAGTTGAATCCCGTGATTTTGAATTTTCGGCCATCAGATTACTCCATTAGGCAATGGGTGAATAGTTTGGTTGACAAGTTTGAACCGTGGACAGTGATAATAACAGTGGAAGCCGGAAAATCAACTCCATGGAAATGGGCTGTTGGAAACCGGATGCAGCTTTCCTTCCGCATATCTTGAAAAGCGAAATGGCTTCATTAATTCGCTTTCCTCGCCCAGCAACTCTTCAGCAACCAGCTTTCCCACCCCGATCATCTTGTATCCATGATTGGAGTCGGCAAGGAAGTAGCAGTTCTCCCGAAAAGTATCAAAGACCGGGAAGCTATCCGGGGTAAAGGCGCCAATGCCGCCAGATGGAACATTGCGATATTTGGGTGTCTGTCCTTCGAATCGACGCTGACAATGAGCCAGCGCAGAAGTCCACATGTGTACGAAGTCATCGCCCACGATGAAATCCGGAGAGTCGACGCCGTAGGGATCAACCTGCACATCGTCAGGATTGTTTTGAACCTTGTAGGGTGCCGCACCTCCCTGAATACCATTGAAATGAAAATCAGGTTTGTAGTAGATTCCCCACATCTGATCGGTAATCAGGCTTCCATCGACATCCGAGTATAGCGGCTGGTCGGAATCTACATGGATGACCGGGGGGAAATCCCCGTTATTGGTTTTCTGCAGCTCGGGATCAATCCCCAGGGTTCCCTCTTGCAGGGACCAGTACACCCACATCGGAATATCCCTGTGCACGGTACCGTTTGACCGAATATCAACGGTTGCTGGTAACTCGAGCATGTCCCAGATGGTTTTCGCCCACGGGCCGGCAGCCACGATCAACTGCTGGCATTCAATATCGCCCTTGTCGGTATTTACTGTATTTACTGCACCGGACCCATTGGCTGACTTGAATCCGGTTACCGCAACTCCGGTCAGAATCCTGACTCCCAATGCTTCGGCCTTGCCAGCCAGACCGTAGAGAGAATGGGTATTATTGGCATATCCGCCCTTTTTCTCATGCAGGACCGAGGTGATTCCCTTAGCTTGCCAGTCGTTGAACAGGCCCTTCATGTAGTCCATTGAGGATTTTTCCCCATCAACGAAAACGGATTCATAGCCGATATCGTGCTGTTGTTCGGCAATGGATGCGACATCTTCAAACATGCAGTCCGGACTGATCTGCATATATCCGACCGGATGATAACTGAATGCTTCCATGTCACTTTCCCATACCTCAACGCACTGGGCCATGAGCTCGCGCATCGCTGGCTGAAAATAATTATTGCGGACTACTCCACAGGCAATGCCGGAAGCCCCGGCACCGATTGCGGTCTTGTCAAGCACCAATATACTCTTGCTGTCTGCCTGTCCTCGTGCGGCCAACCTTGCGGCCAGATGATAGGCCGTACTCAGGCCATGAATGCCTGCACCGATGATCAGATAATCAACATTGGAAGGAATAGCCATGGTTCAACCTCTACGCACGCCAAAAAACAACCAGTCTGGATTTAACTATGGTTCAAGTCAATACTGGGCATATTAGCAAATTACAACTCACGTTAGTATGATCTTTGCATGATTTGCAGCTCCTTGACCATAGTTGTTGCGGAATTGCATGTAAAAACGGTCCCGATTGATTTAAAACGATCTTGCATTTACTCTAATGGTACTTTTCTGGTATGATATGGTCTTTGCACTGATATACCAAATTTCTACCATTCACCTGTTTTGTTGATTTATCGTGTATCGAATCCATACCAAAATAACACCACGGCTACTGGCTGTGGTGTGAGACCGAAATAGACTTTCCTGTAGCCATGGACAATCAAAGCATAAAGTCTGAAACCGGCGCTTCGGGAATATTCAACACAATCCGGAACCAGATTGTAAATGGCGAGTATGCCTTTAACGAAAAGCTACCGCCCGAGAGGACACTGGCAACAGTCCATGGGGTTGCAAGAGGCACGGTTCGTTCGGCACTGGATCAGCTGAAATCGGCGAACATGGTTCGCAAGAAGTTCGGCAGTGGTACGTTTGTCAATTATGACTCGCGTTTTGATCAAATGGATATCCCAAAGGGGACCAGTCCACTCGAGTTGATCGAGACCAGGATAGCGATTGAAACGCATATCGTGCGTCTGGTGATTTCCAATGCAACCAACAGGGATCTGGGGAAGCTGGAAAACGCACTCAAGTCAGTGCAGAAATATCGTCAAAACCCGGACCGCTTTTCAATGGCGGATGAAGCGTTTCACATGACCCTGGCGGAATGCACAAGAAACCCCCTGATTATCTGGATATATCAGCGAGTCAATGATATACGCTCTCACGAGCAATGGGTCGAGCACAAGTCTGGAATCCTGACTCCGGAAAAAATCGCGAGCTACAATGAGCAACATTCCAAACTGGTGCGACTCATTGCCAGGCGTGACATGGACCGAGCGGTAACACAGATGGTTCAGCATCTGCATCAAGCCAAAAAAGACATACTGGAATCCATGGCCGAGGGTTCAGCCCCATCCGAGTGACCCGGTTCGCAGTTACTGGCCCATGTCGGGCGCGACACTGATTCCAGCCTGAACAATCCAGTCCGGGCAGACTGGTTCCATTTTGCAGGGGTCAATAAAAAAGTTCCGAAACCATGAAGCATGGTTTCGGAACCAGAATAATCCAGAATGTTATTACTTTTGGCCGTTATGTTCTTCTTCTACGGCATTTTCTGCCTTGAGAGAAACGAACAGTGGAACAATGCACAGTATGCACATCACCCAGAACCAGAGGTGTACGCCTCCGGATCCAGCGAATGTGAATATCACTGTTGCAGCATCCCACGCTTCAAAAGGACTTGAATTAATCATGATGAAACTCTCCACTTAGAATGTAGTTTGAAATAGGCAATCAATGCATGCTCTTGATTTCTTCCGGGTAGGCCACTGCATTGATTTCCTTGTCCATGCCCGCTTCCTGTACTGGTTCACTGGCTCGCAATATACCCATCTTATTGAAAATCCAGGATACCACATATCCGGGAATGAAGCCCAGGAGGAACATCACGATTACACCGACAAACTGGCCCATGAAGGAAATCGCCGGGATTTCCTCGCTTGGACCGGGGTATCCACCCATGAATATTCCAACAGCGAGAAGTCCCCAGATACCACACACGCCATGCACGGATACCGCACCGACAGCATCGTCGATGCCCATGCGTTCCAGCACTCCGGCTGCCCATGGACCCAGAATGCCTCCGGCAAAGGCTACGACAAAAGCCAAGCCGGGATACCATAGATCCAGCCCGGCTGCTGCCGATATCACTCCACAGAGTGCACCCGACATCATCCAGAATGGATCGCGTGTCATGGCGTAACAGCCAATAATGCCACCGGCAACAGCCATCAATGTGTTGAAACAGATTGCCGAAAGTGTGGTTGGCCCACCGTAGATATTGGCCCATTGGGTCGCAGACCAGCTGATTTCCGTGCCGGGGAAAACGAGGCAGGCACCAAGGAACCCGAAAAAACCGGTAACAATCAGCATCAGACCGGTTGCGGTCATAGGCAGGCTGTGCCCCCGAATATGGTTTGGGGACCCGTCCGGATTGTATTTGCCGATTCGCGGACCAAGATTAATCAGTACACCGAGTGCAAAGAATCCGGAAATCATGTGTACGACTCCGGAAGCAGCCATATCATGATAGCCCCAGTCCGTGACCATCCAGCCCGCATAGTGCCATCCCCAGGCGGCGGATAAATTCCAGACCACCGAGCCCAGCAACACCGCAAGCACAATGAATGAGGCCATTCGAATACGTTCAATCACGGAACCCGACATGATGGAGGCTGTAGTACAGGCAAAGAGGGTAAATGCCCCCCAGAAAACTCCAGTTGCATTATCCGCGAGGTTTGGCCCCATGTTGTCTCCCCACGGTACCCCGCCGGCTCCAGCTTCAAAATCCGGAACAAACCCGTTGTACATGGCTAGATAGATCCACCACCCGAACATGAAGAAGGTGGGGATCATGAAGGCAAATGCCAGTATGTTTTTCGTCCCCGATGCCAGCACATGCTTGACTCTGGAAGCACCCATTTCGTACATCAGGAAGCCAGCATGAATCAGGATCATGATGGCAGTAGCCCAATAGTAATAGACTTCCAGATTCAACATGTTGGCTCGAGTTGTCGCTGCGTATAGTTCTTCAGGACTCATAACGATTGTTACTCCTAATAGACTCGAGGTTGATATATGACAAAAAATTGTCGGTCTCTTGGCAAGATCGATCAGATGAATCTGATTCTGAACGATCCTGATAAAAGTAATTCCCGGTAGCAGATATGGAGACGACCGTGCCCATCGAAATCCGAGGCCAGTCAATCAAAAAAATACCACTCAAGGAATTATTATCCAATGGTAAAATAATTTTACTGCAAAGAAAAAAAGAATACTTCAGTTTGTGGATTCGGTCAAACGATGTTCTTTAACTTCAATCGGTTGTCCTATCTGCCATGCGTCAATTGTCCTTCTTTGGTACAGATTTTTCCCAACAGGAATTTTCCGGAACAGGTTGAAAAACGGTATGTCCAAGTCTGGATCTTACCATTTGACGGGGGTTTTTCCTGGCTGTAATACCTGTTGCACGGGCGGGTGAATACGCTCCCGGCCGGCTATCGATCAGCCGAACAATCGTGTCTTTGGGTTATAATGTGTTCCCATAAAAAACAAGTCCAACAGTACGCCATGGGCGATTACGGCTGGATTACCATTAATTTTCTCAAGATCCTTTCATGACAAACCTCAATCTCGCAATTGTTCTTGTTTCCCTTCTTGTCATCCCGGGTACCCTCTGGGCGACACACAATTCAGCAGAGTCCATTGAAGCCCGGATCGCTCCGATCGGCTCAATTAATTTCGGTAGTGCGGCAAAGGCAGGTACTGAAGCGGCAGTAGCCAATGGTGATGGAGGTTCCATGGACGGACCTGCCGTTTATGCTTCGAGCTGTGCTACCTGCCATGATGCCGGAGTAGCCGGTGCGCCGGTAATCGGCAAGGCTGATGACTGGGTCGGCCGGCTTGAAGCCGGCATGGAGACTCTGGTCGGACACGCGATCAATGGGTTTCAAGGTAGCAAGGGCGTGATGCCGGCAAAAGGTGGCAACATCAATTTGAGTGATGAAGAAGTAACAGAGGCCGTCAGACACATGGTCAGTCTACTGGATACTGATGTTGCAGAATCCGATTCTGATACAGCCATGTCCGAATCAGGACAAACCGGTAGCACCATGCAGGTTGCCAGTGGCAGTACCGGTGGAGATTATGTTCTCAATGCCGAAGTCGCCCAACAGGTTTATACCAGCTACTGTACTGTCTGCCATGGGGCTGGCATTGCAGGAGCACCAGTGACCGGCGATCAGACGAACTGGGAACCTCGTCTTGCCCAGGGAATGGAAACACTCCTTGATCATGCGATCAATGGCTTCCAGGGAAGTGCAGGTGTCATGCCGGCCAAGGGCGGATTCACGAACTTGAGTGATGAAGAAGTCTCCCAGGCAGTGTATTACATGGTTGAACAACTGAAATAATCCACGGTCAACACTACAGGACATCCTGACCGGGTTTTCCTCAATCGTAAGTTGCGCTCAACATGACTGATTCTTCTTCCGTTCTGCTGCGTGAAACACGTGACGGGATATGTACGCTGACTCTCAATCGCCCGCAAAGATTTAATGCGCTATCTGAGGAACTGTTGGCGAGTTTATCGAATACGCTCGATCAAATTGCGAGTGACCGGATAATTCGCGTAGTGATTATCGCCGGTGCGGGTCCTGCATTTTGCGCCGGTCATGATCTCAGGGAAATGCAGCAGGATCCCGATCAGACGCGACATCAGGACAAGTTCGGCAAAAGTGGCGAGACCATGATGAAAATCATCGGTCTGCCTCAACCGGTGATCGCCAGAGTCCATGGAATGGCCACCGCCGCCGGCTGCCAACTGGTCGCCACCTGTGACCTGGCCATTGCCTCCAGCAATGCCCTGTTTGCGGTATCAGGCATCAAGCTTGGACTGTTCTGCTCGACACCTGCCGTTGCCCTGACCCGGAATATTTCCCGCAAGCGGGCCATGGAAATGCTGTTGACTGGGGATTTTATTGATGCGGGAACCGCACTGGATTCCGGGCTGATCAACCAGGTTGTGGAACCCGACGACCTTGATCAATCCGTTGACTTGCTGGCCAGGAAAATCGCAGCTCATCCTCCCCGAGTCGTCAGTCTGGGCAAGGCTTCGTTTTACCGGCAGATCGAACAAAATACCCGAGAGGCATATGAACAGACATCACGGGTTATTTCCGGCAACATGATGCTTGAAGAGACAACGGAAGGCATCAACGCATTTCTCGAAAAAAGGGATCCCTACTGGAGGTCGAACAAAACATGATGAACTATCGTCTTTGCATCATGCCCGGAGATGGCATTGGGCCTGAAATCATGAAGGAAGGCATTAAGGCCCTGAAGGTCATTGAAGCGCGAAATGACGTGAATTTTGAATTAATGGAAATGCCATTTGGAGCGGGCGCATGGTTTGAGTTCGGGACATGCTGTCCAGATGAGACGTGGAACAGCTGCGACCAGGCGGATGCGATAGTCAAGGGTACTGTTGGGCTCAGCCACGAAGAATCCCGCAAGATCCCGATTGATGAACAGCCGGAACGAAGTGCTCTTCTGCCAATGCGAAGGCGTTACGACACGTTTGCGAATTTCCGACCGGTTTACCTGCCCAGAGCGTTCAGTCACTTTTCACCGCTCAAGCCTGAAATCATTGGAGACGGGATTGACATCATGATTATCCGTGAACTTGTCGGCGGCATCTACTTCGGAAGGAAAGAAGTTGGCACAAATGATCAGGGGTTGCGCTATGCGCGTGAAGTACTCGAGTATGATGAACGCCTGATTCAGAGAACCGTCAAGGTGGCCTTTGAAACTGCGATGAAGCGTCGCAGGAAACTCCATAACATCCACAAGAGCAATGTACTCAAGTCCAGCATCCTGTGGACTGACATCATTATGGAAATGGCCGGAGACTTTCCGGAAGTGGAGGTTCAGCACATGCTTGTCGATGCTGCGGCCACCGCCCTGTGTCTCGATCCCGCTCAGTTTGACGTGATGGTGATGGAGAATATGTTCGGAGATATCTTAAGCGACCAGGCAGGCGGGATACTGGGATCACTTGGACTGATGCCTTCTGCATGCCTGGGGCCTGAAAAAGCCTATTATGAACCTTCGCATGGGTCAGCACCGGATATCGCAGGCAGGAATATTGCCAACCCGTATTCCATGATTGGCTCCTTTGCAATGATGCTGGACATGAGTTTCGGAATGCGGGAGGAAGCCAGTAATTTGTGGAATGCCATGGAGTCGGTGTTTGCCGGGGGATACACGACAGGAGACTTGTCCCGTGCCGGGGATAGTATACGGATTGTCAGTACAGAGGAATTTGGGGACCGAGTCGCTGAAGCGCTGGCTTCCTGACACATGTATGTCGACTTCCCTGTTCCCTGAGTCAGGCATTTCACATTGAGAAACCGCCTGAGTTCTGGTGGGCTGTAATGTCCGAGAGCAATCAGCCTGCCGACAAGAATCCAGAGAGGACAGACGGGAGTCTCAGGGGTCGCACGATCCTGGTCACGGGTGCGGGCAGTGATTTGGGGGCTACCTGTTGTCTGAGTGCTGCCAAGGCAGGTGCCAGCGTGTTGTTGCTGGATCGCAAAAAGAGACTGATGGAAGAAGTATGCCGGCAGGTTGATGCCTGCCGGAAATCAGATCCTGCAATAATCGAATTCGATATCAGCAAGGCTGGGGGGGCTGATTACCAGAGTCTCGCCGAAGGACTTGCCGGTTTGACCCGGGCACTGGATTGTGTAGTGCATTGTGGGCTGGCTACATGGCCGCTTGCTCCAGTGGTGAACAGCAGGGTTGAGGACTGGTATCGAATTCATGATCGTGAGGCAGTTCAACCCATGGTTCTGATTCGTTCCTTGTATCCACTCCTGAAAAAATCAGGCAGCGCATCTGTCGTCTTTTGCACGATGAGTGCCGGCCGGCGTGGGAGTGCAAACTGGGGAGCAATAGGTTCCGCCTTTGCATCTCTTGAAAATATCAGTGAAACGCTGGCTGAGGAATGGGAATCCCATAATATCCGTGTGAACACCGTTGATATCACGAGCATGCCCTCGGCTCTCAGGACCCGCTATTATCCTGGGGAAGTGAGGCGGAAGCCGAAATCAGACGATGATTATGGACTGGGACAGACTCTGGATAATCTGCTTCGCTCCGACTCCGTGACAACCGGACAGCGAATTACTCTTTCGCCCTGAAGTTCTGAGCGATATTCAATCGCACCCAGCCTTCAACTCACTGTATTTGTAAAAATATCAAGACGCACAATGTGCTGATGGTTTTTCATGAGCCAGTTCCGTTTGCCTGCAAATGAATGAAGCATGTATACTGTTTGACAAATGCATGCTGGGGGGAATGAAGCAGTTTCCATGAATTCGACCCAAGATTGGCAAATCTGCTATCATTGGGTTCAATGTAGCAATAACCCGAAATCATCTCATCACGGAGAATAGCAATGACTCAAGCAGAAACCCCGAATCAGACGGTATCTGAACATGGTGAATTCAAGACAGATTACGAAGTTGGGCAACACAACATCCAGCCATTTGGCCTTGACATACACAACCCGGTTTTCTTGATATCAGGCTTGTTGATCATTGCCTTTGTACTTCTGGCACTTGCCAACCAACAGGCATCGGCCGAGTTTTTTGGCTGGCTACGGCCATTTCTGACCCAGGAATTCGACTGGTTCCTCATCCTTTCAGTCGACATTATGCTGCTTTTTTGCCTTGCGCTCATCTTCCTTCCCGTAGGGAAAGTTCGAATCGGTGGAAAGGATGCCAAACCGGATTATTCCCTACCCGGCTGGATTGCAATGATGTTTGCCGCCGGAATCGGTATTGGACTGCTGTTCTTCGGGGTACTGGAACCCACCTACTTTACCTTCTCGGAAGGTGGGAACGCGCGACCCCTGAATATCGATATCAATGAACCGGGCAACCAATATATTGGTATTGTGGGAACCGTTCATCATTGGGGGCTTGCCGGATGGTGCGTTTACGCGGTTGTTGGTCTAACTCTGGCCATCTTCGCCTACAACAAGAATATGCCGATGACCCTTCGTTCGGCGTTCTATCCCATTTTGGGAGAACGGGTCTGGGGGTGGTGGGGCCATGCAATCGATACGCTTGCAGTATTTGCAACGCTGTTCGGTCTGACCACATCGCTTGGCCTGGGCGCACAACAGGTAGCCTTTGGCGTACAGGAAATTTTCGGAATCGAGTCATCCAATACGGTCGTCGTGGTCCTGATTATCGGTATTACTGCCGTTGCACTGGGTTCGGTTCTCCTGGGCATGGATAAAGGAGTCAAGAGACTCTCCGAGATCAACATGATCATGGCCGTCTTGCTGTTCTTTTTTGTATTCTTCGTAACTGGCGCAATCCAGGCAATAGCCCGTTATTTTGATGTCATGGCCGATTACCTGTTGCTGTTACCCGCTCTGTCCAATCCATTTGGGCGCGAAGACACAAGTTACTTTCATGGCTGGACTACATTCTATTGGGCATGGTGGATCGCATGGTCGCCTTTCGTCGGCATGTTCATCGCGCGGATATCCAAAGGCCGCACGGTGCGTGAATTTGTTCTATGCGCCCTGGTTGCACCATCCCTGGTTTGTGCGCTTTGGATGTCGACCTTCGGCGGTGCTGCCATCGACATGCTTAACGATGGCGGTGCAGAAATTGTTCGTGCCACAGTGGTTGATGGTTATCAACCGGAAGCAGCCCTTTTCGGGTTCTTGCGGGAGTTGCCGCTCTACAGCATTATTGCCCCAATTGCCCTGGTGCTAATTGTAATCTTCTTCGTAACTTCATCCGACAGCGGCAGCCTGGTAATTGATACCATTACGGCCGGTGGAAAAATGAATGCGCCTGTCTCGCAACGAGTGTTTTGGTGCACACTCGAAGGTCTGGTCGCAATTGCCCTGTTACTGGGCGGGGGTCTGACAGCTCTTCAGGGAGCGGCAGTTTCCACCGGACTTCCCTTTACGGTTGTGGTATTGCTCATGTGCTGGTGTGTCTACAAGGCATTGCAGACAGAGCAACGATAATGAATTTCACATGCAAATTCCTGTTGCGGTCACAATCATGAGAGTTGGATATGGTGCACAGGATAATGGATGAATGACTCGCTGAACAGCAGAAATGCATGGCAGTATGCGTTTTCCTGAAACGTATTCATGAACGAATCATGCTCTGACCGGGTCAATCATGGATGATTGACCCGATGCACAATGGACTCCGGTCTTTACGACTCAACCTGTTTATTCAGGCAGTAGCATATAAAGACGAATCACCTGTCTGTTGACGATGGGGAGGGGCGATTCGAAACATTTTCCTGCCTGAGGCTATCCTGCAATCGAACAACCTTCCTCCGATCAAGCTCAATCCAGTTGCCAACCCTTAAATTACGGGGCAAATGAATGTCTCCGAACCTTATTCGGTTAAGTCGACTGACTGTACATCCTACCGACTCCCACAGGCGGCGAACTTCACGATATCGGCCTTCACCTACGATTACTGAATACCATGTATTTCTGCCTTCCCCGCGAATTCGTTTAACGCGGAGAAACCTGATCATCCTCCCCTCTATTTTTCGCCCATGGAGTAGCAGTTCGATTTTTGATGCGGAAATATTTCCGTAGACTCGACATAGATATTCCCGTTCAATATTTGACGATGGATGCATCAGGGCCTGCGCCAGATCACCATCGTTGGTAACAAGCAGCAAGCCACGCGTATTGATATCCAGACGTCCCACCGTAACCCAGCGCCCCTGCCTTGTTTTCGGAAACCTGCTGAACACGGAAGGACGACCCTGCGGATCCTTGCGAGTACAAATTTCTCCTTCAGGCTTGTTGTACAGAATTACCCGGGGACCGGATGACTTCTCAATTCGGGAGGTTCTTTTCCGTACTGGATATCCATCAATCCGAATGCGATTTCCAGAGTCAACCCTGGTCCCGGGCATGGCGACCTTGCCGTCAACAGTAATCCTGCCAGCCACGATCCATGAGTCGATCTGGCGCCTTGATCCGACCCCGATACTGGATAAGTATTTCTGCAGCCTTTCGGTGTCTGTGCCGTCTGACATCAGTCGGACGGTGCCTTGATGTCGTTCTGTGACTCACTACCCCTGGATCCAGGGTCACCAGCCAGTGTTTTCAAAATCTGTTCTTCGAGAATATCCTGTTGCGGATCTGCTGCCGAACCATCAAGGGCCAACTGCAGATCCTGTGGTAGTGGTGAATCAATATCCCGGGCAATATCCGCAAAATCCCTTTGCTCCATGAGCGGCGGCAAATCACTAAGGGAATTCAAGTTGAAATACGCCAGAAATGCCGGCGTCGTCGCAAACAACGCAGGACGTCCGGGCACCTCCCGTGTCCCAACCTGCTTGATCCACTCTCGCTCAAGCAAACGCTGCATGATTTCCGAGCTCACCGATACCCCACGAATATCCTCGATATCTCCACGTGTTGCCGGCTGGCGATATGCGATGATTGACAATGTTTCCAACTGTGCCCGAGATAAACGGGGCGGCCGGCCAATCTGCATTTTGCGAATCCATACTGCATAGCGTGATTTGGTTTGGTAACGATAACCGTTGCCAATTTTCTGAAGCTCAACAGCACGATTTTCACATTCCTGTCCAAGTTGCTGAATAACCTCCTTGATGTCCGCGCTTCTTGGAACAGCCTCTTCACCAAACACGGACTGGATTTTCGATACACTGAGCGGGGTATCGGAAACCATCAACAGTGCTTCTACTATATTCTTCAGTTCCTGATTCATTGGCCCTGTCCATCAATGCCCTGTTGCGGCATGTTGTCCATACGCTCAGTTCCCTTCACGCTCTTTGCCTTGAAGATAAATTGGAGAAAAGGCTTCGTTCTGGATGACACTGATCGTCTGCTCTCTGACCAGTTCCAGAATTGCAAGAAAGCAGACAACAGCACCCTGGCGTCCTTCCGAAGGTTCAAACAGGGCTTCAAACCGCATTGACCTTGTGCAATTGATCCGCTCAAGAATAATCCCCATTCTCTCCCGAACCGATAATTCCTCCCGGTCGACCACAAGCTGTCGATTGAATTCCGCGCGCTCAACCACGTTCCGGAATGCGATGGTCAAGTCATTCAGGCTTGCCTGGCCCAGAACCGGCGGCATTTCATCTTCAAATGTGCAGGGGACAAGATAGAAGTCTCTTTCGACTCGAGGCAGGGAATCGATATCCTGTGCAGCCTGGTTGAACCGCTCGTATTCCTGAAGTCTACGAACCAGTTCGAGCCTTGGATCCTCTCCCTCTTCCTGTTCGTCCTCGGTTGGCCTTGGCAACAGCATTCTTGATTTTATTTCTGCGAGCATTGCTGCCATCACCAGATATTCCGATGCCAAATCCAGCCGCATCGTTCGCATGAGGTCAACATACTCCATATACTGCTGTGTGATCAGTGCGACCGGTATATCCAGAATGTCGATGTTCTGCTTGCGTATCAGATGTATCAGCAGGTCCAGGGGGCCCTGAAACGTTTCCAGAAAGACTTCCAGCGCATCATGAGATATAAACAGCTCTTCGGGAATGCTCTCGTATTTTTTTCCATGTACCAGAATGGGTGCTTTCTCCGGGCCCGTATTCTCGACAGCCTTGAGATGAATCCTCCTTTCGGTTGAGTCTTTTGTCTTTCCCATAATCGATTTGCCGTTCTTACAGATATTTGGTTCCTACGGCTGAGCGAACAATATCCATGGTCTGGTCAGCTACGCGACTTGCCTTCCTGTTTCCCTCAACAATAATTTCCTTCACCAGGCCGGGATTCTGAACATAGGGTTTTGCGCGTTCTCCAATCACCTCCTGTTCCTCCAGGATTTTGTCTATCAATGGCTGCTTGCATTGTACACAGCCAAACGATGCAGCTCGACACCCTGATTGCACCCATTCCCGTGTATCGGAGTCGCTATAGATCTTGTGCAGAGACCAGACCGGACACCTTTCAGGGTCTCCGGGATCGGTCAGCCTTACTCTCGCTGGATCCGTGGGCATTGCCCGGACAGACTTTTCAATACGTTTCGGTTCATCTCGCATTGCGATGATGTTGTTATACGATTTCGACATTTTTTGTCCATCAAGCCCCGGGGTCTTCGCAGCTTCTGTCAGCAATGCTTCTGGCTCTGGCAACAATGCCTTGCCCCTACCTTCGAGATATCCGGCTAGTAGTTGTTTTTGATCATTGTCCAGTTGATCATGGTTCCTGATCATTGCCTCGGCATGTTCATGTGCATTTCGATCGCCCTGTTCCGTATATTTTCTTCTATACCGTCGGAACCGACTTGCATCCTCCTTGCCTATCAAGAATGTTGCCTGCTCCAGCTCGCGATCATAATCCGCACCTTTGCCAAAGAAGGAGTTGAATCTTCGGGCAATCTCGCGTGTCAGTTCTACGTGGGGAACCTGATCCTCTCCGACCGGTACATATGCTGCCCGATACATCAGTATATCCGCAGATTGCAACAGGGGGTAGCCCAGAAATCCGTAGGTAGACAGGTCCTTGTCTGCAAGCCTTTGCTGCTGTTCCTTGAAACTTGGCACCCTTTCCAGCCAACCGAGTGGAGTGACCATTGAAAGCAACAGGTGCAGCTCGGCATGTTGAAGCAGGCTGGACTGGATAAACAGGGTAGCCTTTTCCGGATCAACGCCCGCAGCGAGCCAGTCGACCACCATGTCCCATACATGCTCACTCATGCTTTCGGGATTTTCGTAGGTGGTGGTCAGGGCATGCCAATCGGCAACAAAGAAGAAACAGTCGTAATCTTCCTGCATCCTGACCCAGTTTTTGAGGACTCCATGATAGTGGCCCAGGTGGAGTCTGCCGGTTGGTCGCATACCGGACAGGGTGCGGGTATTTTCCGTAGCATTGAACATCATGGCCTGATCCTCGTTTTCCGACTACGCTGCCGGTTCAAAAACTTCCGTATCACCTTTACCATGGCGCAATATGCGTGGCGTTCCATCTACCATGTCTATGACTGAAGTGGGCTCGGCATCGCAGGGCCCGGCATCAATCACCAGATCAATCTGGTTTTCGAGGCGTTCGCGGATGTCGACAGGGTCGTTCAGAGGATAACTGTCGCCCGGCAAGATTAGAGTTGAACTCATCAGCGGCACCTGCAAATGCCCAAGAAGTGCCGAAACCACGGCATCGTCGGGTACCCGAAGGCCAATGGTATTCCGTTTCGGGTTTTGCAGCCGTCTTGGAACTTCACGCGATGCCTTCAAGACAAACGTGTAGGGGCCGGGAGTGAAGCGCTTGAGGAGTCGATAGGTTGCGTTGTCAATTTTTGCATAAAGACCGAGTTCCGAGAGATCCTTGCAGATCAGGGTAAAGTTCCGGGTATTGTCAAGCTTGCGAATTTTTCGAATCCGTTGCATCGCCTCCTTGTTGCCGATTTCACAGCCGAGCGCATAACTCGAGTCGGTCGGATAGGCAATGACCCCGCCGGCATTTATGATCTTGACGGCCTCTCGAATCAGGCGAGGCTGGGGATTGATCTTGTGTATTGAAAAGAACTGGGACATTTACATTATATCCTGTGACTGAGTTTCGGGTGGTCTGCCATGTTGTCGACCTGATCGATTTTTTCGACGTCTTCGTTTCGACCGGGCCTGTTTCGAGTCTGGAAGCTGATCAATCATCGACGCGCGCTTTTTTGCGTTGGTTCCCTGTATTTCGGCCCACCATTTCGTGCATGCCGAGCCAATCTCGCCAACCGTTGACCTCAATGCCAGAAAATCGTATGCAGCCCTGAAGCGCCGATTTTCCATGATGGGTTCGATATCCCGTTTGTCACGACGTTCCATTCTCGCCTGCATTCTCCAGATTTCATGAACGATGTCACGAACCCGGAGCGGGATAACCAATAGTTTTGGTCTTTTCACCAAACAGTCGGATACCGCAGAATCGTGCGCATCATTTTCCCGAAGCCCCTTGCCTGTGTAACGAAGCAATGATTTTTGATACTCATTCCAGAAAACTACTGCGATAAAGAAGCTGTCGATGACCGGCAACCCTTTGCGGACGCGCCTATCGGTATTTCTTAGTGCCCGTCGCACAAAATTCGCGAACCGGGCTGAATTGCCGTGCTTACGATCAGACGCTATATGCGAAAACAGCATTTCACCTAATGGGGTATCGAAAATTTGATCCCAGGACTTCTCGGCAGCACCCTGATTGAAAAACTTGATAACCTCATCGTAGAGTCTGGAACTGTTTAACTCTTCCACCCATGCCGTGTGCTGTTGAATCTCCTCTTCCATCTCGTGCTCAAGGTCGAAGCCGAGCTTTGCCTTGAATCGTATCGCACGGATCATTCTTGCCGGGTCTTCAAGGAACCGCTGCTGGGGATTGCCGATCATGCGCAATTGCCGTTGCTGGATATCCTGAATACCACCAAGGTAGTCGATCACCTGTTCTTCTACAGGATCGTAGTAAAGCGAATTAATGGTGAAATCCCTTCGCACAACATCTTCTTCCCGCATGCCATAGATGTTTTCGCCGTCAAGGGCCTTGCGTCTTTTACGGGATTTTGGAAAGATCCTGGACATCCAGGATCCCGATGATTCCGGGTTTGCCCTGTACGTGGTGACTTCAATGTAATCCATGTATCTTCGTCCTCTTTGTCGGACATGAACGATTTTGAATCGGCGTCCAATGATGCGTGAACGAGGAAAGATCTTACAGACTTGATGGGGCAGAGCATCGGTGGCCACATCAAAGTCCTTGGGCTTTAGTCCGAGTATCAGGTCACGAACACAACCGCCAACCAGCAATCCGTCATACCCGTGAGATTTCAGGCCCTGAATGACCTCGAACGAGTCTGGACTAATGTCGGATTGATCAAAACCCAACTCAAGCGAGCAATAGTATTCTGCCTCCAAATGACAGGTCCGGTATCTTTAAGCTGACCAATGGCAAATTGATGCGAAAATTCAAGACTTCGTGATTAGCGGAAAGAACGGATTCTGGCCGCTGTATCGAGACTCCAGAATTCTATGCTGTTCCTGATTTCTTCCGATTGACCGCTTTCCAGGCAACCGGCAATGCAATCATGGCCAGAACGATCTTGGCAAGGTCACCCAGCAGGAACGGTGTCAAGCCCCAGGCCAGGACAGGCTTGTCCCACCCAACCAGGCTACCCAGCCAGATCAGGCCGGGCACGTAAATCACGATATTTCCGGCCAGCATTGCTGCCAGGGTTGTATGCCATTTGCGATCCCATCCACGTTCAGCGAGATAGCCGACGCATACAGCTGCCAAGACAAAGCCCAGCAGATATCCACCGGTTGGTCCGAGCATGTAGGCAAGACCGATTCCCTTTTCCGGGGTTCCCGCAAATACCGGCAGCCCCACTGCACCTAGCGTAAGGTAGGAGATTACCGTCAGTCCACCGAGTTTCCACCCGCAGGCCATGGAAAAGGCCAAAACCACAAAGGTCTGCATGGTCATGGGAACCGGATAGAATGGAATCTGGATTTTGGCCGAGACAGCCAGCAGGATTGTTCCAAGCGCGATCAGGACAGTATTCCTGGTGCTGTCTGACCCAACCCACAAAAGGCTGCCCAAGGTAGGATAATGTATGGATTGCATGGTCATTCTCTATTTCAACGAACTTTTATCAATATTCATGCTGATCAGGCAAGTACCTTGGGAAATTGACTGGATTTCCCAATAATGCACTTCTGAATCATGCCTGGATTGTATCACATGGCTGATTACTGCAATTCATGAGTTGCCGTGAATCAGCAATTCCAATTATGGAAAACATTTTATGGAAAACATTTTCGATCAGATCAGGGTAATATATTGTTTTATCGAAATGTTTTCCTGACCGGTTTCGGCACAGAACAATTTTTTACATTGTCCTGTCAGGAAGACAATGACAGGACAATCAGGAACACCCGTTCCGAATGACTGGGTTTGTTTCGTTTTCCTGCCCAACAAGGTATCTCGAACAGTTTCCCAGTCTCTCCAAAAAGCGGACATTTTATGTGCTACCAAACCGGACAGTTTATGTGCTCACAACATGTCTAGGGGGGAAGAAGGTATCCCGACCAGGGCAAGAAATGCAAGGCCAACGGCCAGGACCGCTATCGTTATCGCGATCTGGGTGATCCCGAATCCGACTGTCCAGCGCAGATTATCCTTGTCGCGTTGGGCCATGTCGGCTCGTAGTCTCTCTTAGGATGTATTCATGCGTTCCTCCAGTACGGCGATATCTTTCGCTAGCTCGTGATTAGCTCGTGATTGGTAGGTTCTGCCACACCCGTACCTACCCGATCACTGCCGGTTTTTTCAAGTGGAAGTGTTGTCCAACAGCAATTCTAATTATGGGACAGACATGATTGACCAACATGAAAATGACCCACAACAAGCAATCTATATTCCATATCCTTTTTGCCGTTTATTGGTGAAGGACGATCCATGATTCGGAGACCATTTCGTGTCCTGTAACATTCATGTGCATGCATATTTGTCAAGGTCAAGGGCTATTGCCAGCTTCCACCAAGAGCCAGATTGATCCCTATCCATTCATCAAGTCTGGACCGCTCGATTCTGGCGAGATCGGCTTCTGTGGAAAACACCCGACGCTGTATGGTAAGCACATCCAATAGATCCGTTTCCCCTTCGTTATATTGCAGTTGGGCAATGTGCAAGGCATGATTGGCCTCATCGGCAGCCTGATACAGGGAAACAACACGATCCTGCAGGACCACATTCTGGTCCAGGCTGTTTTCGACTTCAATGAATGCATCAAGTACTGTTTGCGCATAAACTGCGATGGCCTGTTTTTGCTCTGCTGTTGCCTGTTCTACCTGAGCCCTGCCCAACCCACCATCAATTAGCGGGACGAGCAGGCTGGACGCAGCCTGCCAGACAACATTGGCAGGGTTGAGAAAACGTGACAGGTCATCTGATGCCCCGCCAATACTTCCGGTAAGGCTAATGCTAGGCATCTGCGCCACCTTGGCCTGTTTGACACGGTTAAATGATGCCGCCACTGATCGTTCTGCAGCGACTATGTCCGGCCGACGCTCCAATAGCGTTGAAGGCAGGCCTGCTGGCGGAAGCGGCGGTACGTCTGGCAAGGTATTTCGCACGTTCAATTCCGCTGAAGGATAACGTCCGATGAGAACCTCCAGTGCACGCAGCGCATTTCGTTGGGCACCTTGTGCAGCAGTCAGTGTCGATTCGGCGTTGGCCAGGTCGGATCTTGACAGGGCAATATCCTGCGATGAGGCCAGTCCAGTTTCCTCCAATGCATGAACAATGCGATTGGTCTCGACCAGTGCATCGACCGTTTTCCGGGCAACCGCAACCTGCTGGCCAGACTCGATCACCAAAAAGTAGGCTCGCGCAACGGCAGCAGCCAAGGAGTTCTGACTAAAAACATAGTCTGCCTCTGCTGACTGTGCACTCAGGGCAGCAACAGAGACCCCGGCGCGAATCCGTCCCCACACATCCAGCTCCATGCCAGCCTGAAGACCGAGACTGTGACTTGCTTCACTGCCGCCATTTTCAACCAGACCACCTTGTGCTGATTCGCTGACAAGAGTAACTGTCTGCGACAAACCTGCGCCTGCCTGCTCTGCCAATGCCCATGATCGCTCCATGTTCTGGGCTGCGGCCTGAAGATTGCGGTTACCTATCTGGGCCTCCTTGACCAACTCCGCTAAAACCGGGTCTCCAATCCGTTCAATCCAGCCAACCCGAACATCACCAATGTCTTCTGCAATGGAAGACCAGGTGTCAGGCAATGCAGGCAAGGAATCGGGCACAACCTGGCCCATGTCGGTTGATGGGGGATTGCCCCCACATGAACTCAAGCCAATCGAAATCAGAATAGTCGCTACCAGTCTAATCATCCGGTTTACTCATAATATTGTCTGTTCAAGTGATCACTTCATTCTTGTTGATACGAAACAGCAATGAATATAGCACTGGAGTCACGAGCAGAGTGATTAATGTCGCAAAACTCAATCCGAATATCAACACGACACTCATTGACCTGAAAAACGCATCAAAATAAAGTGGCAGAACTCCCAGTACAGTCGTGAATGCACCCATAGTTACGGGACGAAGCCTGCTTGCTGCGGCCTCTATCAGAGCATCGAAACGGGGCACTCCCGAAGCGATGACCTGATCAGTGGAGTCTACCAGCACGATCGAATTCTGGATCAAGAGTCCGGACAGTGACAATAGTCCCAGCATTCCCATGAATTCAAGAGGCGTTTCCGTTAACAGCAATCCAGAAACCACTCCTACAATCCCAAGCGGGACCACTGACCAGATTACGACTGGCTGCCTGATCGAGTTGAACAACACAACGACGACCAGAATCATCGCCAGAAACGCCAATGGGATGGTACTCGCCAGGTTTGCCTGCGCTTCGGCTGACTCGCCGAATTCACCTTCCCATTGCAGTGAATATCCCTCGGGAAGGTCGATGGCTTCAATCCTTGGTTTCAGGCGTGAAAACAGGTCGTCTGCATATACGCCAAGTGCCGGGTCGCACTGGACCTTAATGGAGAGAATTCGATTGGTACGCAGTAATCTTGCATCTCGCCAAGTCAGGATGCCACCGTCAATAACCTGGGCAAGTGGAACGGTTTTCTGGCTTATCTGGCTAATGACCTGAACGGAAGGCAGACTCCATGGTTCCAGTCGTTCCTTTTCTTGAGAACGTGAAATGATCGGAATCAGATTGTCCCTTTCGCGATATAAACCGCGCTGCCGACCATCAAAGTGTTCGTCGAGTGCTTCGGAAACTGCCTTGCGAGTGATGCCCAGGCGTTCACCCTTGTTTTGGGAGTAGACTGGCTGAATGACAGGAACCTGTCGTCGCCAGTCATCCTTGATCAAGACCGCCTCTCCATCAGCCGCCATGATTGTCTTGGCCTGATTGGCAAGGTCACGCAAGACTCCTGGATCGGCCCCTGAAAATTTTGCCTCGATCTTCGACCCGCCACCGGGACCAAGCTGAAACTTCCATGCCTTTGCCTGGGCATCGGGAAATGCTTCTTCGACATAGGCCTGAATCTCCCGGATCAGCCGATCATTATCCTGATAGCGCACAGTTCGGACAAGAAGTTGACCGTGTGACGCATTGGGCGAACTGGCTTGATAAATCAGCATGTACCGCAAGGCACTCTCTCCAATCAGGGTTTGAACGTCTTCAACCCCATCCAGTTTTTTGACATGTTCTTCCAGCAGTATCACATCGTTCCTTGTCCGTTCAATGCCAGTACCCTCCGGGAGAAAAAAGTCGACAACAATCTGGGGGGAAGTAGAAGCCGGAAAAAACCCGGCCTTGACAAACTGAAAACCCCATAGTGAAACCAGAAATATCCCGAGCACACCCAATAGCGTGAAATATCGTCTGGCCAGGATGACCCTGATCAAGTTCCGATAGACCTGCAGGAAACGCTGTTCTCCAGCAACAGAAGTATCGAGGTTCCGTACACCTTGTGGAAATATCCAGTGACAAAGCATTGGTGTCACCGTAAAGGCCAAAATCCAACTCAAGCTCAGCGAGATCAACACTACCCAGAACAGGGAACCCGTAAATTCTGCGGTATCACCTGGAGCAAAGCCAATGGGAGCAAATGCCAGAATACCGACAATGGTGCCTGCCAGCAAGGGCTTGAAGTTTTTTGAGGCAGCCTCCCTGGCAACCTCGAGCTTGTTTCTGCCTTTTTCCAGACCAACCTGTATCGCATCGGTAACAACTACTCCATTGTCAACCAGCATGCCCAGTGAAATTACCAGGGCTCCAAGTGATATGCGATGCATTGGGATGCCTGCCACCCACATAATGAATAATGTTGCCGCCATGGTCAGAAGAACCGTTGCCCCCATGACAACACCAGACCGGAGTCCCATAAATACAACCAGAGTCACAAAAACGATGACAAGCGCGGCAACAACGTTCCATCCAAAGCTGCGAATGGATGAATCAACCACTTTTCCCTGATGGTAAAATTCGTGGAGCGTTATTCCAATGGGGCGATTTACTTCTATCTCCGAGAGCTTTCTGTCCACGGCATGCCCAATTTTCACGACATTGGCGCCGGGAACATTGGCTATTCCAATGCCCAGGGCCGGTTGGCCGTTGTAGCGGATATACTGCTTTACGGGTTCGAGGTATCCTCTCCTGATGTTCGCTATCTGTCCAAGACGGGTCACGCTATCAGAGGAGCTGCTGCTGACCACCAGGTTCTGCAAGGCTTCTACAGAATTCAAGTCTCCAGTTGGATGGATATGAATGCGCTCATCCCCCAGGGAAATTTCCCCCGCTGGCGAGACCGAATTCTGCTGTGTCAAGGTGTTATAAACCTGATTCAGGAAAATTCCGGAAGCCGCAACGCGTTCCTGGGAAAACTCAATGAAGATTGCTTCTTCCTGCTCCCCGATAATCCTGACTTTTGCAACGCCATCAACAAGCAGAAGATCGCGACGCAGATCTTCGGCATAAGCCGTCAATTCAACCGGGGTGAACCCTTCTCCGGTCAGCAGGTAGTAGATTCCGTAAACCTCGCCAAAGTCATCATTGACAATGGTCTCCCTGGCGCCCGGAGGCAGATGACGCTGTGCCTCATCTATCTTGTTTCTTACCTTCGTCCATGCCAATTGAAGATCTGCCTTCGTCTGCGAGGCCCCATAACGAATTTCCACGCTGATTTCCGATTTTCCGGCAGTGGAAATCGAATCCAGCGTTTCAACTTCCGACAATTGCTGAAGTGCGGTTTCCAGAGGCTCCGTCACTTCATTCATCACTTCCCGGGGGCTTGCTCCGGGATATTGAGTAATGATCTTGGCCACACGAATCGTAAATTCGGGATCTTCGAAACGAGGCATGTTCTGATAGGCGAGCAGGCCACCAACCAACGCAACAATCATTCCGATTGTGCCAAGTAGCGGATTCTTGATGGATATCTCAGCCAAGTTCACTGGCCGGTCTCCTAGTTTGGCATCCAGGGGCGGACCTTCATGCCCTCATAAAAGAAGTTGACGCCAGCGGCGACAATCGTATCACCGGGGCTTAATCCTTCCACTACCGTAACCGTGTCACTCAAATTCGGTTGCACTACAACTGCCTGTTTTTGCAAGCCTTCCTCTTCGGTAACCAGCCAGACATACTTGTTTTCGCCCTCTGACAGAATCGATGAAAGTGGTACTGCAACACCGCCTGCCACAATGCCAGACTCATCTGCAAAGCGAAAATCCAGTTCAACTGTCGCTGTCATGCCGGGCAGAATCAGCAGATTTTCTGGCGAGTCGAATGACAGTCTCACCGAATAGGTCTGGGTTGCCTGATCGGCTTCTCCGGCAAATTCCGTGAACCTGGCATCAATGTGTTCACCGGGGGCAGCATCAAGAATTATCCGGGCATCGACATTTTCAATCTGGCGGGCCCGGGTAACAATCATGCTCGGAACATTTATCACTGCCTGGACTTCGTTGCTTTGCAGGATGACGATTGGTTCCTTTGCCCGGACATTCTGGAATTGCCGGATCAATACACGTGAAACACGACCGGAAAACGGTGCTTTCAGGGTGGTGTCCCTGAATGCTTTCTCGGCTGTATCAAGAGCTGCGCGCGTGACGTCTTTTCGAGTACGCCGGGAGTCGAGCACACTGCGGGAAATTGCATCCTGGCCATACAGCTTCTCTGCCCTCTGGTACTCCGTGTTCGCATTTTCGTATTCGGCTTTCGCCTGGGACAATCGACTTATGGTGTCGCTTTGATCAAGTTGCGCAATAATGTCGCCATTTTGAACCGGATCGCTTTCCAGGACATTTAGCTCCCTGACTTCCCCTGCGACCTGGAAAGTCAATTCGACTGACTGTGCTGCCTGGATTACGGCTGGGAACGTAAATGCCCTCTGAACCGATGCATCCTCAACGGTCATCAATTTGGCAGGGCGTATTTTTTCAGTGGCTTTCGGAGGCAGTTCTTCCGAGCATCCTTGAGAAAGCAAAAGCACAACGAATGCCAACAAATAATAAACAATCCGTTTAATCATTATTCATCTCGATATGGTTTTCATATTACATGATCAGGGAGTCGTTTCAGAAACCATGCCAACGGCCCTGCTCATAATTCAGATGACCTGGTTTCGGTCTTGCCCAAATACCTAAACTTCCGATTGAAAGATAGTATTCCTATTCTATGCCTCCCGCTCCAAAAAGTTGACTGTTATCAATTTTGTCGATGATTTCAGATATTTCAAACTGAGCCACTACCCACAACTGCCACGGAAATGACCCTCTATTTTTTCTACTACGTACTACGAGGCTTTCAGGTACTACTCCTGTCTGCTCGCTGACTTTGACCATTTATACCCAAACCGCAAATTCTCACAAGGCAAGGATTGACAATACTGTGCGAAGAGCATCATGACTGGAACGCCGCCAGCTCGAATTGACCTCCTCATGGAATGTCCAGCCGATACGCCGCACCATCGTGATTGATAACACAGGCAACCTGCTTTTCCCCAAGAAAACCGTAACAGTGCGACCAAATCCTCCCTGCTTCATGGTTCTTGAATTCAGGGAGCTTATTGACATAGTAACATGCCTCATTGCGAAGTATAGAGAAGATTTGAGTACCGGTCTGCAATAGACGATTCTCTGTCTGATATTCTACGCCCAGAATATGATTGTCCGGCATGGCGAACAATCCATCCTGACAGTGCAGGCAAACGGTCATGATTCCGAATCATTAAGATGATGACGGGAAAAATCAATTTCCTAATTCATGAATGGTTTTACGAAATAGTCAAAATAGTCATTAGTATCAGTTATATAATTATCCCACTTTGGGAATAAATCGTTTCATGACACCTTTTGATCAATCCGGGCTTGACTACATTGCCATCCATCCGGGTGCCGGGAAGGAAGACATACGTCGAGACATGGCACCAAAATCCAGCCCATCGACAACCTGGCGCGCCCTCAGGAAGCTTAGTCGATGAAGGTCGCCTGGAGGTGTCGGGAAAGGCGCGGGCGACCCACCGATTCTCAGCAGATAGAGGGGTCAATGTAACATGAACCTGTTTCGCATACAGTGTCTACGTTCCGGTGGTCCGGCCTGCATGCATGCATGAGTCCCGGTGCGGCACTTCGGAATGAGGCATTGGCCCCGAAAAGGATGCATCAGGCAATGCGTCCAGAAGCTGCTCGCTACAACAGTGCTTGCATTGCCGGTTATGTTTGGTTGTCTTTTCCAGGCTACAGCCCAGGAAAGGGTGCTGGTCAGCAACATCGGCCAGCCGGACAGTAGTGCAGGGTTTGGCGCCAGTCTTTTTGCTTTCGGCGCCAACCTGATCGACAATGCCCAGAGGTTCACGACCGGCAGCAATGTTCCGGGTTACAGGGTGAGCAGCGTCGAAATCGAGTTCGCTGGGTTTGATACCGGCTACGAATATACTGCAAGCATTCGACGCAACACCGGTGGTGCACCAGGAGCCATTGTGGGCACCCTGCGGAACCCCTCGTTCACTTCATTCAGCGCAGACCGGGTTCTGGAGTTCACGGCGCCGACAGACAGCGGAATCCTGCTTGAGGCAAATACCGGATACTTCGTTGTCATCGATATTGACTCGCTGACCGGGACTGCTATAGGGGCGTGGCGCGCCACGACGTCGAACAATGAGGATTCCAGTGGCCTGTCCGGCTGGCGAATCGACAACAAGCACCGCTTCAGGCTGGATGACGGTGGCGACCAGAATGACCAGTCCTGGCAGGATAACCTGATTACTTCTGTCCTGAAACTGCGCCTCAACGGCTGGGCCGTTCAGCCGCCCGGCCTCGCCATTGTCGAGCCGGACGGCGACACCACGGTGAGCGAGGACGGGAGCACGATCACCGACACCTACACGGTGGTGCTCGCCACCGAGCCCACCCATGACGTGACGGTGACCATGACCGCCGGGGCGGGGTCCCAGGTGAACGTGTCGGGGGGCACGTGGGGTGCCTCGGCCACCCTGACGTTCGCCACCGCCAGCTGGAACACGGCTCAGACGGTCACGGTGCGAGGGGTGGCCGACAGCGTCGACAACCCCGGCGGCGGCCGTGACGCGACCATTGGACATGCTGCGAGTTCTACGGACCCCGGCTACACTATCGCCAGCGCCGGCAGCATCACGGTGCGTGTGACCGACGACGATCCGACGACGGTAGCACTGGCAGGCGCCGCAGGTGATATCGAGGAGGGGCAGACGAAGGAATTCACGATTGCACTGGGCCGGGGCCTGGTAGCTGGCGAGGTCCTGACGGCGCCACTCACCTTCGGGGGCACGGCGACCAGGGGTACCGACTACACCATGACCGGGGCATCCGCCACGGGTGTCCGGTACAACAACCTGAACAGTGGCAACGCCAACGTGGTGTTCACCGGCCCGCAGACCGGGGCCACGGCGACCACGGCCACGATCACCCTGAGCGCGGCTTCGGACAGCACGGCGGAAACCACCCCCGAGACGGTGGACATCGGCCTCGGGACGATCACCGACACCGGCCTTGGGAACTTCGGAGGCGTTGCGGGAACCGACAGTCTGTCGGCATTCAGCATCTCCGATCCGCCCCCGGGCGGCGGCGTGACGGTTTCCCCGACCTCGCTGGCCCTGACCGAGCTGGGGACTTCGGGCATGGCTGAAAAGACCTACACCCTTGTTCTCGATACCGACCCGGGCGCGAACGTGACGGTCACGGCGACCTCGGGCGACACGTCGGCC
>JAJEAV010000065.1 GCA_022822625.1 Gammaproteobacteria bacterium
CACTACAAGACCGCAAAAAGCCATCACGATTTCACTTCCCGGGCCGGCCTCATGGCACCGGCAACGCTCCTTGAGCGACTGGGACTCGGCAAGATCATTGACCGGATGATGCCCGCTCCGGGCAGTAACCGGGGCTACCGGCACGGCATCGTCTTCGAGACCTTCATGCTGATGTTCCACGAGGACGCGCAGTGCCTGGAGGACATGCGCCATCTGCGCAAGGAGCAGGAACTGGTCAAGCTGATGGGCTTTCGGTCGCTACCCTGTGCGGCCACGCTGGGCAACTGGTTGCACAGGGTTGGCAGGCACAAGCCGTCATGGGATGCCCGCAGGCAGTCAACCACCATCTCCCGGAGGCGGCCCCGCCGACCTGGGACTGCTCGAGGAAACACTGTGGATTCTACAGAACTGCAGACTGCCCTGATTTCTCCGTCCTGACCTCCCCGCCTTTTCGCAACCTGCCGCAACGGCAACGGATGCGCTCGCCCGGAATCCGCCCCGAAGCCGGAAATGCGCTTCGCTACCGTAATCCGGCATGGAAATGCACGTCGTTCGTGTCTCGAATCCGACCCTTCCGGGCAACCCGTCACCATTCCGACACCCCTGGCCGCCCAAACCCCGGACCGCAACGGGTCTTGCACTTCATAGTGGAATTGGGGATTTTAAGAATTAGGGGGCAGGACGCAGAACAGTATATCGTTACTTAAATATATAATGCCCGTATTTTAACTTGATAAATCCAATATTCATCTCCATTATATTGCAGGGCATCAATGATGGCATTGTGGGAGAAAAACAGGGCGGCTGGTTATCAATCCGTATTTTTTGCAGGATACTGGATGTACACTTTACTCCTACTTGATGGATATGTTCCACAGGACCAACTTAAATTTCAGACAATTCGGTATCTTTCATGGCAGACCTGGACCAACAATCCATTCGGAACAAACTGGCGAGCATAGTAGACCCTCATACGGGTAGCGACTTGATTGAGAGTAATGAAATCAAGGATATCCATCTGGAAGGGGACGAGGTTCGCATTGAGGTCAATCTGGGTTATCCGGCCAAATCCTGGGAGCAGAATCTGGTCAGCATGATTCAGGAGGTGATTCCCAGTGCGAAGGTTGAAATCAAGTCCAATACAGTATCCCACGAGGTAAAGGAGGGCATCAAGCCCCTGAATGGGGTCAAGAACATCATTGCAGTAGCATCTGGAAAAGGCGGGGTTGGCAAATCAACGCTCTCCGTAAACCTGGCACTGGCGTTGGCTTCTGAAGGTGCTCGGGTCGGAGTACTCGATGCCGATATTTACGGCCCTAGCCAGCCGCGAATGCTGGGAGTCAGTGGCCAACCAACCTCCAAGGATGGGAAATCGCTGGAACCAATGAAAAGCTATCATGTCCAGGCGATGTCGATCGGATTTCTGGTGGATGAGGAATCTCCCATGATCTGGCGAGGGCCCATGGTCACGCAGGCTTTGGAACAGCTTCTGAATGACACCAACTGGGATGACCTTGACTACCTGATTATAGATATGCCTCCGGGTACTGGCGATACACAATTGACACTGGCCCAGAAAGTGCCGGTATCTGGTTCGGTGATTGTCACGACCCCACAGGATATTGCATTGCTTGATGCACGCAAGGCCTACAAGATGTTCGAGAAGGTGGATATTCCGGTATTGGGTGTTGTGGAGAACATGAGTACCCATATCTGTTCGAACTGTGGACATGAAGAGCATATTTTCGGTTCCGGTGGGGGCGAGGATTTGGCCGGGCAATACGGAACCGACTTGCTCGGAAGTGTACCGCTGGCCCGCTCGATACGGGAAAATGCAGATGGTGGCTGCCCATCGGTCGTGGCGGATCCAGACAGCTCAATTACCAATATTTACAAGGAGATTGCCCGCAATATGGCGGCCCGCCTGTCCATGCGTAAAAAGGATTTCAGTTCGAAATTCCCGAACATCGTCATTCAGCAGAACTGAGCATTTTCCGCTACGGCTACCAGGTGAATGTCAATCAAGTCTGACAAGTGGATCCGCCGCATGGCTAGGGACGCTGGACTGATTGAGCCGTTCGAAGCCAGGCAGATTCGCGGAACCGAAGCCGGTAGGGTCATATCTTATGGCACATCAAGCTATGGCTATGATGTGCGATGTTCGAATGAGTTCAAGATCTTCACCAATATCAATTCCGCTGTCGTCGACCCCAAGGAGTTTGATGAAAGCAGTTTTGTGGATTTTACGGGAGACAGTTGCATGATCCCGCCGAATTCCTTTGCCTTGGCAAGAACCGTCGAGTATTTCAGGATTCCCCGCAATATTCTGACCATTTGTCTGGGCAAGAGCACGTATGCGCGTTGCGGCATCATTGTCAATGTCACGCCCTTTGAGCCGGAATGGGAAGGGCATGTGACACTGGAATTTTCGAATACCACGCCGTTGCCTGCGAAAATTTATGCAAATGAAGGTGTAGCTCAGGTGATTTTTTTCGAATCCGACGAGATATGCGAAGTATCCTATTCGGACCGGGACGGCAAATACCAGAAACAGAAAGGTGTTACCCTTCCCAAGGTCTGAGCGGGGACTACGCTTTCCGGTTAGATCATCCAATGGAAGTCCGGGCAGTTTTTCTGCAGATGTATTAGCTTGCGAATCTCTCGAATCTCTTGCCTGGCAGTGGATTCCAGGCCAATGAGGCATACCTGACGCTGAGCACCATTGCCTACAACCTGCTCTGTCTGATGCGCCTGCTACTGCCTGCCGCATGGCGCAGGAAGCGGGCCATCACCTTCCGCAACCTGCCGAAACGGCAACGGATGCACTCACCCGGAATCCGCCCCGAAACCGGAAATACACTTTGCTATCGTGATCCGGCATGGAAATGCACGTCGTTCATGTCTCGAATCCGGCCCTTCTGGGCAATCCGTCACCATTCCGACACCCCGGCGCCCAAATCCTGGGCCGCAACGGGCAGAAAAACCTCTATTTAAGAATTAGGGCGCAACAATACGATTGATTTGGAACCTGTTGAATCGCTATAATACGCCCCTTTATTTTTGAATGGAATTCTTGGGAGTCTCAGCGATATGAATCTTACTTACTTGCCGGTTTTGCTCGGTGTTCTTGGCATGTTATCTGCCTTTGTGGTGTATCGGATGATCCTCAAATACCCTGCAGGTGAGGGAAAGGTCGCAGAAATTGGCGATCAGATTCATCGTGGTGCAATGGTATTTATGCGGCGGGAGTATACCTATCTGCTGATCTTTGTTGCTGTCGTATCCGTATTCATACTGTTTTCCGATCTCGGAATCAAAACTACCATCGCTTTTTTGGTTGGTGCGTTTTGTTCGGGAATTGCCGGCTATATCGGCATGTATTCGGCGACGCATGCAAATGTACGAACAACAACGGCAGCGGCCCAGCATGGAGCTGAAACAGCACTTGTGGTTTCATTTTTTGGTGGTTCCGTCATGGGACTCACGATTGCCGCAATGGGACTTCTGGGCATTGGATTTCTATACCTGCTCTACGGCGGTGATCCCCATACAGCACACGTCATTCACGGATTTGGCATGGGTGCTTCATCCGTTGCACTGTTCTCGCGCGTAGGTGGTGGTATTTTCACCAAAACCGCAGACGTTGGCGCAGACCTCGTCGGCAAGGTTGAAGCAGGTATTCCAGAGGATGATCCACGTAACCCCGGTGTTATTGCCGATAATGTCGGTGATAATGTAGGCGATGTAGCCGGTATGGGCTCTGACATTTTTGAATCCTACTGCGGTTCGATCATTGCCACGATTGCGATTGCCTCTACCTTGCCCTTGGCCTTGACGGCTATCTATGGCGAAAGGCACATCCTGATGTTCCTGCCGCTTGCGCTGGCATCAGCCGGCATCCTGTGTTCCATATTGGGAATTTTCCTGGTCAAGTGGAACAGTGCGAGATCACCGGAACTCGCACTTCGTATTGGTACGGTAGGAGCGACCATTTTATTCATGGTATTTGCCTACGGAGTCGTCAGTTGGCTGGATGTCAATACAAGAATCTGGGCTTCGGTTGTGGTTGGTGCTGCTGGAGGTATCGGCATCGGGTTGATCACCGAATACTATACTGGCGGTAAACCGGTCAGGGAAATTGCTAAAAGTGGTGAGACAGGGACTGCGACCGTGATGATTACGGGTCTCGCTGTCGGCATGCAGTCCGTAGTGGTACCACTATTGATTATTGCCGCGATTATCATGCTCTCGAGTAGTCTCTCTGGCTTGTATGGTGTGGGTATCTCGGCGGTTGGCATGCTGGCTACCGTAGGTATCACCATGGCTATTGATGCCTATGGTCCGGTCGCTGACAATGCAGGTGGTATTGCTGAGATGTCTGGCTTGGGAGAGGATGTCCGCAAAATCACCGACTCGCTTGATGAGCTTGGAAATACTACAGCTGCGATAGGCAAGGGTTTTGCCATCGGTGCGGCAGCACTGGCAGCGCTGGCACTGATCTCCGCATTCATTGAGACTGTTTCGGTCCTGAATCCGGGGTTTTCTCTGGAAATGAGCAATCCAAAAGTATTGGCCGGCATGTTCCTAGGCATGATCTTCCCCTTTCTGGTTTCTTCACTGACCATGAATGCGGTTGGTAGCGCAGCATTCGACATGATTCAGGAAATACGTCGCCAGTTCAGGGAAATCCCTGGCCTTATGGAAGGCACTGCAAAGCCCGATTCCGATCGTTGTGTTGACATTGCGACCAAGGCGGCCCTGAAACGCATGGTGCCCCCCGGTGTACTGGCAGTAGCCGCTCCTTGCGTTGTCGGGTTTGGGCTGGGTGCTCAATCGCTCGGCGGCATGCTAGGTGGTGCACTTCTTGGCTGTGTGGTAATGGCCCTGACCATGGCAAATGCTGGTGGTGCATGGGACAATGCAAAGAAATACATTGAAAAAGGAAACTTTGGCGGCAAAGGGTCTGAAGTCCATGCGGCGGCAGTAGTGGGTGATACGGTCGGAGACCCGTTCAAGGATACTTCTGGTCCGTCTATGAACATTCTGATCAATGTCATGGCCATCGTGAGTCTGGTTATCGCACCGCTTTTGTAATAAAAAGGGAATTACATACGAAAGTAACGAAACCTCCCTGACAGGCACTGCCCCAAATCTGGAATACCAAACCCTATTTTCTGGGTGTGTACTTGATATTGACTGGTTGAAGGATTGCTGTTGCAAGATTCTCCATTTTCTCTTCAACTGTCTTGCCAGGAGCATCGATCTTAACCCTTTCCTGCAACTCGGACTTTTTCAGTTGGTAACTTCGACCAGTGAGGGTTACCGTTCGTTTTGGGCTGTCTTTCACTCTCTAATATCCTCTATTAACCGCCAATCATGGGAAGATGGGTTTGCACGGGTTTGCCCGTGTCAGGATTTGCCATTGTAGGTAGTTTGGGAACAACTCTCTCAAAATACTCCTCTATCGACCAGAATTGCAACTTCTGATAAGAACTTGCCCCGTTATATAATTTCCAAGTTGTCCTGCCGCTGCCTCGTTCCAAATCCATGTATCAGCAAACGCTCTGACTTGTGCCGGCACTCCGTTGCCTTTGCCAAAGGTCTGGTTATAGTTTGCCTTGGAGTTGAACGGAGGATCCAGATAAATCAAGTCGATACATTGGTCTGCCACTGCTCCATGATATGCAGACAATCTCCGTAGTAAAGGGAATTGTGTTTGAATTACATGGAATTTCTCTATTCGGTCATTTGACCAGTTCCTTGTATCGAAGTTTTTTGCCTTCCATGTTTGTGACCATTTTCTCCATCTGGACAATGGTGTCATTGCTCCGGGTGTTGTGTAGCCCGGAAAACTCGTTGATATAGCGATGCAGGTGTTTCTTGCTCATATGATGGCAGGTGCCGTGATAACCCCTGTGGTCATCAGATGTAAACAGTTGCCTGACCATCCACGTTTTCAGAGACGAAAGGTTGCAATGTTCTGGCATCGGTTCCGTCAACGACCTTTGCCTTGACTTCGTTGGTCTCCCGATCCTTGACCCCAACTAGAGCAATCTTGCCTACAGCACCTCTGCCAGTGCCTTCCAGTTCCTTGCGTTTCTGGTTGGACATGTTCTTTCGCTTTCTACCAATAAAGGTTTCATCCACTTCAACCGGACCGGAAAAAGGATTGTCACCGGAAACAAGTCCTTCACGGATTCGATGTGCCAGGTGCCATGCCGATTTCCGGGTGATTTCCAAATCCCTGTGCAGTTTCATGCTGGACACTCCCTTGATGCCCGTAACCATGAGATACATGGCAATTACCCAGACCTGATAATCAAGTTTTGAACCTTGCATGAAGGTTCCGGTCTTGACCGAGAACTGCTTGGCGCATTCCTTTTCACGACAACGGTACGGAATGGTGGGATGTTTGCAGTTGGTCTGGACATTGGCCAACCCACATTCAGGACAAACAGGGCTATTGCCCCATCTCTGTTTTGCAAACCATGCTTCAGCAGTTTCTGAGTCGGGAAACATCTTGAATATCCCGGTAAGGGATGTACCCTCACGATAATGCTTTCCTAGCGCTGATTTTGACATTTTTATATTCCATGTATATGTTTAACATGGCATTAAATTACCTGAAAGTAACAAATTATACGCGTCCCTGGTTTCGAAATTCGAGCTGTGATACGTTCAGCAGCGAGGCACTGCTGTTCCAGTCCGGGTATCTGACCATCACGGAGAAGGAGCAACAGGGCGGTCATACCCTGTACCATCTGGACTATCCGAACTTCGAGGTGCAGAGCAGTTTCAATGCAGGTCTGGCCGAGCACCTGACCGGACGTGGCCGGGAAGTGGCGACCGCGGGAAGGGACATGGTTGAAGCTTTCGGTGCCAACGAC
>JAJEAV010000049.1 GCA_022822625.1 Gammaproteobacteria bacterium
CTGTGTACTCATTGAAGGGCCAAATTCTTCAGGTGTTTTTGATGTCAGGTTTTGGTGCCGAAGGCGGGACTCGAACCCGCACGGATCTCTCCACTACCCCCTCAAGATAGCGTGTCTACCAGTTCCACCACTTCGGCAACGATTGGTTATCAGCAATTACTCTGGGATTTCTGGCACATCCGATTCTTCTTCCTGATTACCCTCAACTGCCTCAGGAATCTCAATGGCAATATTTTCCGCAGACTGAAGAACCGATGACTCCTCAACTACACTGATGTCGCCAGTTTGCCGCGTAAACAAAAAAGCCAGCACCAGACTGGTGACAAAGAAGATCACAGCCAGACTGGAGGTGACTCGTGTCAGGAAATTCGCCGAGCCTCTTGCTCCAAAAAGGGTTTCTGAAGATCCGCCACCAAATGCAGCTCCCATATCGGCACCCTTGCCCTGTTGTAGAAGGACCAGCACAATGATTGTCAGTGCAATCAAAAGATGAAAGACCAGAAGTAAGTTCGAAAGCATAATGTAAATACTGAGTTTGTTCTTATCCGGTTAAGCAGACCTGCAAATGCCGAGAAATTCATCAGCATTCAATGAAGCACCCCCAATTAACCCTCCGTCAATATCCGGGCATCCAAGCAGAGAGCTTGCATTATTCTGTTTCATGCTGCCGCCATATAGAATGCGGCAGGCTTTTGCTGTCTCATCATGTTGTGACCTGAGCTGCTTCCTAATAAATGAATGCATGCCTTGCGCTTCTTCAGGGGTAGCAGTCAGGCCGGTCCCGATTGCCCAAACCGGTTCGTAAGCGATTGTTATATCTTTGCATGAATCAATGCCAATCTCATCAATCACTGATTGCAACTGTTCCTGAACGATAGATGTCTCCTGCCCGGTCTTTCGCTCATCCTCGGTTTCCCCGACACACACGATGGGTTTTAGACCTCGGTTCAGGGCTTGTTTTGTTTTCTTGCCAACCGTGAGATTGGTTTCCCCGAATAGTGTGCGTCGTTCCGAGTGACCAATAATCACCCATTCACATCCGGCGTCTTTCAGCATCCCGGCTGAAACCTGACCAGTATACGCACCATCGTCATGCATGTCCAAGTCCTGTGCACCCAGCATGCATTCGCTACCTGCGGTCATTTTACGAGCCTCATCAAGCAGTATGAAGGGAGGGCAAAGAGCGACATCGATATTTTTGAGGTTTTGCATTTCATTCACAATCGCCGCGCACAGTTCATTTGCCATGACTCTTCGGCCATTCATTTTCCAATTTCCGACAAGGAGTTTTTTACGCATGAACGTAATGATTACGGGTTGATACAGAGACCTTTCGATCTTGGAAATGAGGTTTTTGCAAGAAGTGCCGAATCATACCTAAATCCTGACTCAAAAGGAAATGGAATTGATCATCTTGAGCAGGATATTTCAAAAAGCAGGTTCTGGATCTGGAAAAATGGATCGCTTGATTGGTTCGAATGCCGCAAGTTGTCGAATCACTGGGTGAAGCTGCAAAGAGGGAAGAGGGTTTAATCACGCCTCGAGTTCAAGCCAAACCGGCAGATGGTCCGAACCTCGTGCTTTGTCATTGATCCAACAGGACTTGACCTGATTCCGTAATGTCGAACTCACAAAACAGTAATCCATGCGAACATGTTCGGTGAGAGTATAGGCGGTTTCTCCTGACACCAGATCCTTGCCAACATGGGTCCATGCATCAACAAAGCCATTTTCACTGATTACATGCCCACCATAGTCACATAAAGGGCCGACGATCATTTCATATTCTGGATGGTTTGGCGCAAAATTAAAGTCTCCAAGCAAAATAGCCTTGTCTGCGACCGGTCGGTCTGGCACATCCATTTCAAGATTGAATCCGGAATTTTCAAAGGATAGTGGAAATCCTTCATCGACTGCATCACGGTGTATTTTCAAGATGCGATTGATCTGCTTTTTCCTGATCTGGCAGGAAAGATGGGTAAGGTGCACTGAATAAATCCGAATCGGTACACTATTAACCAGCAGGGTTGCCTCAAGAGCTGTTCTCTGGATACTCAAGGCTTGACCGATACTGCTTCGCTTGGGGAGCAAATGATTGCGGGAATACACGATCGGGTATCTGCTCAAAATCATGTTGCCAAATTGCCGCCGCCGATTTTCCCGTGGAGTGCTGTCCTGAATGTGAAGATCGACACCCGCACCATAGACCGAGTAGTGGTCTGGAAACCGCTCGGCAAAAAACGTCATTTGATCCGTGTTCTTGCTGCGCGTCCAGAATCGCTCGACTTCCTGCAGGGCGATAATATCTGCTCCCTCTATTTCCCGGACAATCCGATCAAGATCAAATCTGCTGTCCTTTCCAAAGCCGTATTGGATGTTATAGGTAACTATTCTCATCGGAAATTCTTCATGTCCTTAACCACAACGTCGATCATTGATGACGGTGACTCGATGCATGCGGCGATACTGGGGCAGATAATCGCTTACCGCATAGTGTTGGGTGACCCGGTTATCCCACATCAACAGATCGCCTGCATTCCAGCGGTGCCGAAACTGAAATTCCGGTTGATTGATATGGGCAAACAGAAAATGCAGGAGCCGATTGCTGTCCGGCATTGAATACCCGAAAACCTGCATGGTAAAGCCTTCGTTTACATATAGGTGCTTTCGCCCACTAACCGGATGAACTTGCACCATGGGATGCAGGGCAGAACCTTCCTCGTACATTCGCTGATCCATGGATTTACTGTTCTTTTCCTTGCCCATGAAGCTATTTCGAAAAGATCCTGGATCATGGATTGCTTCAAGATCGGCCAATTCCTCCTTCATCGAATCAGGAAGCTGCTCATAGGCTGCATACATGCTGGACCAGAGTGTGTCTCCACCACATTCTGGGATGACTTTCGAATACAGTACTGATGCAAAAGGTGGGTTTTCCCGATAGGTTAGATCAGTGTGCCATTCATGTGTATCGGGGCGGCGGTTTTCATCGTATTCAAGTAACGTAACCTCTGGCAGTCCGTCAACATGTGGATAGGTATGATGGGGTCGGTCAATTTCTCCGAAGTGTCTTGCAAA